>USBG01000071.1 GCA_900552855.1 uncultured Phascolarctobacterium sp.
CGCTTTACGGCTTTCGCCCTGTAAGCCTTTTACAATGGAATCATAAAGTCCCATTTCACTGACAATGGTTGCGGTTGCCTTAGGTGCATCTGCATAATGAGCAACATACTCCTTACAGCCTTCGTCATAGCCCCACAAGGCACGGAAGCCATGGAAGGCATCAAGCATAGCCTTACTTTGAGGATTAATAATACCACAGGAAAGACCTGCCTCCAATGCCAAAGAGAAGAAGGTGCTGTTGACAGCTTCACGTCCAGGCAGACCAAAGGAAATATTGGATACACCCATAACAGTGTTAATACCCTTGGCGCGCATATAGCGGATAACCTGACAAGCAATCTTAGCGTTTTCTGCACCTGTACTAATGGTCAGCGCCAACGGGTCCACAACAATATCACGGCTAGGAATACCATATTCTGCAGCACGAGCGATGATTTTTTCTGCTACGGCAATGCGTCCCTCTGCAGTTTCAGGAATACCGTTATCATCAAGGCACAAAGCCACTAATACAGCACCATATTTTTTAGCCAGTGGCAGTACATGCTCCAAGCTATCCTCTTTACCATTGACGGAATTTAGCATAGGCTTGCCATTATAAAGGCGCAATGCTCTTTCCATAGCATCATAATTGGAGGTATCAATTTGCAGAGGAGTATCAGTAATGGCTTGCAATGCAGGAACTACTCTTGCTGCCATAGCAGCCTCATCAATACCAGGAGTACCAACATTAACATCCAAAATATGTGCTCCTGCGTTAATCTGCTCCAAGCCTAAGCGACAAATATAATCAACATCATTATTGGCAAGAGCTTCCTTTAAACGCTTTTTACCTGTGGGATTAATACGCTCACCAATAATTTTAGGATCAGCGCCCAGTTCAACAGCACGACCATAAGAAGCTACAATGGTTCTATCACATTTACGGCTGCCACCACAGGGAAGATTTTTTACCCTGGCAATCATGGAGCGGATATGCTCCGGTGTAGTGCCACAGCAGCCACCTGCAACGCTTACCCCCTGAGCTGCCAGCTCATACATTAGCTCTGCATATTCCTCAGGACCAACCTCAAAGCAGGTTTTGCCATTTTTTTCTACAGGCAAGCCTGCATTAGGATTAATAATGATGGGCAAACTGGTGGACTCTAGCATTTGTGGCAGCAGCTTACCAACCTGTTTAGGGCCAATACCACAGTTAAAGCCAATTGCAACTGCACCCAATGCTTCGCACATAGCAGCAGCCGCAGCAACTGTACCACCAGTCAGCAGCTTACCACCTTCATCAAAGGTCATAGTTACGCAAACAGGCAGACTGCTGTTTTCCTTACAGCCTAAAATAGCTGCCTTAATCTCGTAAATATCACTCATTGTTTCAATGAGGATTAAATCAGCGCCTGCTTCCTCACCCCATTTAGCCATTTTACCAAAGGCTTCTACAGCCTCTTCAAAGGGTAAGTCACCATAGGGAGCTAATAGCTTACCTGTCGGGCCAATATCCATAGCAACAAATTTTTTATCATTACCATTGCAGGCTTTTTTAGCAATTTGCACAGCTGCCTTAATTACCTGCTCTGAATCTAGCTCTGTATGGGCTAATTTTATAGGGCTGGCACCAAAGGTATTAGTCTTAACAATATTGGCGCCTGCCGCTAAATAATTACGGTGCACCTCTTCGATAATATCTGCTTTATTTAAGTTCCAGCCTTCCGGCAATTCGCCTGGCTTTAAGCCTCTAGCCTGCAGCTCTGTACCAGTTGCACCATCAAAAAATAGCAATTCCTTGCCTAATAAATCAATAAAACTCATTTCTCAATTCTCCTCCCTGTAGGGGCAATTTTTATTGCCGCAGGTCATACATTTATTCCATACACAGGCCACATCCTCAGATAAGCCAATAACTGCTGTTACGGCCTTGGACGGAGCCATCATTAAGCCATCGGTTAGGGTAAGTCCAATGGCTTTAGAGCAATCTAGGACTGAAAATAATAGTCGTTGCTCCTCCAGCTTCCAGTCACCATAGCCAGGCGAAAAACGAGGGCGCTGGGACAAAGCACCTGTATCCACCTTGCTTTGAATTTGGTCACAATAGCTTTCAATAAGAGAAGCTGCCACTGCCTGAGCTGCTGCACCCTCTGCTACACTTTGCAGCGCAATGCGTCTAATAGCCACATCCACTCTGCTGCCCAAGGTTGCCGCTAAAAGCAACACCTCATCACAGCCCTTTAAATGAGCCGCTAAGCCGCGAGAATTAAGACGTACGCCACAATCCAAGGTTACTCCATCCTTATCAACCCTGCAGCTATGCTTTTGGATAATATGACGCGCCTGCACCTCATTACGCAGCTTTAAAAATACCACATCAGCCAATATCTCTGCTTCTTTATCATTAGCCTTAGCACCCATATAGCGTAAGGCCTCTTTTCTATTATATTCTAGCATAATGGCACCTCTTAGTGGGCAATGATATTGGAAAGATTACGCATAATACCACCAATAATCTCTGGTCTATTCATAGTATAGATATGTACATTATCAAAGCCGTTGGATATAAGGTCAATAATTTGACCAGTAGCATAAGCAATACCAGCCTGCTGCAGTGCCTCTGGATTATCTGCAAAGCGCTCTACCATAGCACGGAAATTAGCAGGAAGCTTTGTACCACTTAATTGGCAAATACGATTAATTTGCTTAGCATTAGTAACAGGCATAATACCTGGTACAACAGGTACGTTTATGCCAGCAGAGAGCAGACGGAACATATAGTTATACAATACTGTATTATCAAAAAACATTTGAGTAACTAAAAAGTCCACACCAGCATCAACCTTATACTTAGTGTTTTCTATATCCTGCGCCAAGCTGCCAGATTCTGGATGGCCTTCTGGATAAGCAGCTCCGCCAATACAAAAATCACCTTGAGACTTAATAAAGTGCATTAGCTCGCTGGCATGGGCAAAGCAGCCATCCGGAGCATCACTCATAGCCGCAGGAACATCTCCACGCAGTGCCAATACATTGTTAATACCCTTGGATTTAAAATCTGCCAATACATCTACCAATCCCTGTACATCAGCCTTAACGCAGGTTAAATGAGCTAAAGCAGGAATACCGTTAGCCTGTACACTTTGCGCCAATGCTGCAGAATATCCAACAGTGCTTCCACCAGCGCCATAGGTAACACTCATATAAGACGGCTTAACCTCTGCAATTTTATTTACAACCTCAATTGCATTTTTCAGCTCTGCACCCTGCTTAGGCGGAAACAGTTCACAAGAAACATTTACCTTACCATTATTTAAAATATCAATTATCTTCATAACTACACTTCCTCTCAAAATCGTCCATTATGATTTTCATACTACTAAATTTACTATAATTTGTTTTGTACAAAGTTGAGAGGCAATAAAAAAAGCTCTCGTTCCTGTACAACTACAGGGACGAAAGCATAGCTTCGTGATACCACCCTTATTCACCCACATGTCACCATATGAGCCTCAACAAGTACGCAAGGATTGATTACCTTTTAATACTCTGACGCTATAACGGGCGTTCCCGGACGACCTAAATGCACGCATCTCAGCCAATCAGCTCCAAGACCATCTTCAGCAAGCTCCTTTGCTCCTCCTTGCACCAAAATGGAGGCTCTCTATGCCAAAATCCTTTGCCTACTCTTCTCTTCATTGCCAAAATATTTTTGATATGCGTTAGATGATACAACAATATAATATTTAAGTCAACACTTTTTCAGTATTTTTATTAAAATCCTTAAAATTGCATAAACAACGTAAAGTTTTTAACAAATTACTTACGCATTCTCATAATCGGTGCTTATAAAGCTAGAGCTAAGCAAGCTCTGCCAAATGTATACTTAACCACTGCGTCCAATAAAGATAACATAAAAATCCCCATTCCGCAAATCAGAATGGGGATAAAATATCTGGCGGAGACGGTGGGATTCGAACCCACGTGCCGCGCGAGCGACGGAACTGATTTCGAGTCAGCCGCGTTATGACCACTTCGCTACGTCTCCATTTATTTGATGCCTTTTAATTATACAGTAAAGCTGCAATTATAGCAATGACCTTCCTATATCCGCAGCAAGACATTTATCTAAGATATAATTTTCCTAATATTTTTAGAAAACAATGCCTTGGCTTCGCATATTATTACTTACAACGTCAACTACAATTTATGCTACAGAAAGATAATCATAGACGTTTGCTATAATATATGGTCATATACTGTAACTTGCTAAATTATATGAATCTAAAATTTACTCCTGCAAAGACTTAGCAGCCTGCTTGCGAGCCTTGTTCTCTTCACGTCTGCGTTTAAAAAAGTCCTTCATAACCTGAGCACATTCCAGCTCGCAAACCCCACTTGTAACCTCTGCACAATGATTTAAATTAGGGTTGGAAATAATATTAAAGATGGACTCAGCACCACCAGCCTTAACATCAGGACAACCATAAACTACACGGTCAACTCTACTATTGACAATAGCACCACTGCACATAGGACAAGGCTCTACTGTTACGTAAAGAGTACAGCCACTCAAGCGCCAACGGCCAAGCTTTTTACAACCATCACGAATAACTATAACCTCTGCATGAGCGGTGCCATCATTCCAGGTTTCCCGCATATTATGCGCTGTAGCAATCACTTCATCCCCATGCACAAGCACAGCACCAATAGGGATTTCGCCCAGCTCTGCTGCTTTACGAGCCTCCGCAATTGCTAGCTTCATATATTTTTTATCGTCCATCTACTCCAAAGCCTCCATCAAAAGCTCCCATTTCTCCATCAGCTCCGCAATCTTGGCTTCGTATGCATCATGCTCAGCGGCCATTGCAGCACTATGTGCAGGGTTTTCATGATTAGCTGGGTCTGCCATTTGTTTTTCCAACAACCCCATCATGGCCTCCTGCTCACGAATCTGCAGCTCAACCTTAGGTAAAAGCTTTTCTGCCTCATCGGGACTATAGCGCTTTTGCTTAGTCTCCTTTTTAAATTGCTTTTCTGTACTATTTAGCGCCGCTGCCTTTTGTGCTTCTTTTTTAGCCTGCTGCTCCGCATACTGCTGTGCCTGCTCTGCCTCAGCCTTAGCTTGAGCCGCTGCAGCTGTAACCTTTTGCTTTTCCTCTAAATAAAAATCATAATTGCCTTTATAGTCCTTAACCTCTAGGTCTTCAATCTCCCAAATACGAGTTGCTACCTCATTAACAAAATAACGGTCATGGCTGACAACAAGTACAGTACCATCAAAGGCAGTTAATGCAGCCTCAACAGTTTCACGAGCCATAATATCTAGATGGTTAGTAGGCTCGTCCAGTACAAGACAGTTAGCACCATCAAGAACCAGCTTTAAAAGCACTAAACGTGCCTTTTGACCACCTGATAATGTACCTATCTCTTTAAAAACGTCATCTCCATGGAAAAGCATTCCACCCAGCATAGAGCGAGTATGCTCCTCTGTAAAGCCATATTCTGTTACAAAATTATCAAGCAAGGTCTGATTAGGGTCAAGCCGTTCATAGCTTTGAGAAAAATAACCTATTTGTACACGGTTACCAATCTTAGCACGTCCCTTCAGTGGCTGTGCCTCGCCTAAAATAGTTTTTAGAAGCGTTGTTTTGCCAGTACCATTAGCACCTAAAAGTGCTGTCTTTTCTCCACGGCGCAGGGTAAGATTAATTCCCTTAGCAAGCACCTTATCGCCATAGCCAATGGTTAAATCCTCCATAATCAATACACGGTCCGCACATTCTGCTGCTGGCGGCAGGCGCAGCTCAAATTCTTCATTTTGTACAGGTGCGTCAATACGCTCTAATCTATCCAGCTGAGACTGACGGCCACGTGCCATCTTACTTTTAATACCAGCCTTAAATCGACGTATATAGGCCTCTGTTCGAGCAATATAATCCTGCTGTGCATTATAAGCAGCCTCCAAGGTTGCCGTTTGAATAGCCTTCTGCTCTAAATAACGAGTATAGTTACCCTTAAAGGACTGTAGCTTGCCACCTTCCATCTCCAAAATACGCACTGCTACATTATCTAAAAATGCGCGATCATGGCTGACTACTAAAAGTCCGCCACGGAATTCCTGTAAATATTTTTCTAACCATTGGGTCATAAGAATATCTAAATGGTTGGTAGGCTCGTCCAAAATAAGAAAATCAGGGTTACGTACCAGTGCTGCTGCCAGCATTAAACGAGTTTTTTGACCACCACTCAAGGTTTCTGCGTTTTGCTGCCACCATTCCTCAGTATACCCAAGACCAATCAGAACACGCTTAATGCGCATTTCATAATTATAGCCATCCATATTTTCATAGCGCTTTGTTACACGAGCATATTCCTCCAGTGATGCTTCTAAAGCCTCTCCATCGAGACCAGCGGACTCCAGCTCCAGTTTTTTAAGCTTATCACGCAGCTCCAATACCTCTGAACAGCTATTATACATAAACTCCCAAATAGTACCATGAATATCTGTAAAGCCCTGTTGAACATAGCCAACACTAATACCTGGTTCAAATTTTATAGCACCGCTATCAATATAATCAGGCTGTAAAAGGCAGCGCAGCAGTGTAGTCTTACCACTACCATTAACACCAACTAAACCAACATGCTCTCCCTGCTCTACCATAAAGCTTACATCTTTAAAAATCTCATGAATACCAAATGCCTTGGCAACCTTATCTACAACTAACTGCATATCATTCTCCTATATTTAACAACAAAATTTATATCAAAAAGTATATAATTCATCATTTTATATTATAGCATTTTCATTACATCTGCTCAATGTTACGTTAACCATATATCGAATCTGCATTTTTAGCTACTAAGCATCCATATAATTCCTTCTAAAATATAATGTGTAATCTATAGTCCAAATATTCTACACTCTAGTTATATTTAAGCATTTTCCACGCTACTCTAGAAATAATTTTGATAACCCTCAAAGTAATTTTTGTAATTACTCTTTTTCTCTACTGCAAAGCTTACAGCTTATTCAGAAAAACAAAAACTCCCAAGGCAGGCCTGACCAGAAATCAGACCTACCTTAGGAGTATGGCACTATTAATTAAAGTGCATAATTGTTGAATTATTTCAAGCCGTTTACAATACGTTCAACAGCTTCGATGGTGTTTTCACGACTGCCAAAGCCAGTCAGGCGGAAATAGCCTTCGCCCATTTTGCCAAAGCCTGCACCAGGAGTACCAACAACAGCCAGCTTCTCCAGCATAAAATCAAAGAATTCCCAAGAGCTCATACCATTGGGGCATTGCAACCAGATGTAGGGAGAATTTACGCCACCATAGCAGGTAACGCCAATTTTTTCAAAGCCTTCTTTGATAATACGTGCATTTTCCATGTAGTAAGCAATATTTTCACGACATTGTTTAATACCAACTTCGCTAAATACAGCCTCTGCACCACGTTGAACAATATATGGAACACCATTAAACTTAGTAGTTTGACGACGCAGCCACATTTTGTTCAGTGCCATTTCATGACCACCCTCAGTTTTACGAACTAAAGCATTAGGCACTACAGTATAGCCACAGCGTGTACCAGTAAAGCCTGCTGTTTTAGACAGAGAGCACAGCTCAATTGCACATTTTTTAGCTCCTTCAACTAAGAAAATGCTACGAGGAATAGAAGCATCAGTAACAAAAGCTTCGTATGCAGCATCATACAGGATTACAGAATCATGCTTTAGAGCATATTCAACCCATGCCTCTAATTGTTCTTTAGTATAAGCAGCACCAGTAGGATTGTTAGGAGAGCACAGATAAATTACATCAGCATGTACGCTATCGTCCGGCATAGGCAGGAAGTTATTTTCCGGCTTGCCTTCCATATAAATAATCTTGCGGCCCAGCATTACGTTAGTATCCAAATATACAGGGTATACCGGATCAGGAATCATGATAGTATTAGCATTGCTAAAAATATCGGTAATGTTACCACAATCGCTCTTTGCGCCATCGCTAATAAATACTTCATTGCTTTCCAGCTCTAC
>USBG01000072.1 GCA_900552855.1 uncultured Phascolarctobacterium sp.
TAGGTGCCATCAGCATAACCATCAACTACGCCTGCAGCTGCCAGCTCTGCTACAGAATCATATGCCCAGTGGCCATCTGGAACGTCAGAAAACGGATTTGCTGCGTATGCGGAAGCAGTTACTCCCAAAGCCATTGCCATTGCAAGTACTAGAGATTTTTTCATAATAGTTTCCTCCTCAGGGGATGTAAAATTATTATCTTATCAACCTCATAGAGAAAGCTATAACTTCATAAGTCTGTGGATGGTAAGAGTTGCCTTGTTTCCTCTACTTAACAGCTTTTTCCATCATAGTCATTCAATTCCTATTGATAAAATATGCTTTATTCTACCATAAGATTTATACAACTACAAGAGCTATTATTTATATAATCAATCGCTTTTTATTATATTATTTATATCATATATGTTTTTGATTTTAAATCATTATATTTCACATTTAATTTGGTTATAAAAGATAATTCCACAAATATTTCACAATACAATCATCGCAAATTAAAAATCCACCCAATATAGAAAATCTAAAAGACTTCTATATGAGGTGGAATCAGAAAGACGAATTTAGCATGAAACGACTCCATTAACTACTTTACATCTCCCAAAGATAAAATGGCTAGAGCCTTATTTGAAAACGACATTAAATATCGTTCTGCATTTGACCATATAACTAATTGACAAAGAATAGCTTTCTGTAACAATACAAATATTTTACAGAAAAAATCAACCACGCCTTAAGGCGTGGCTTTTTGCATACAAAAACGGAGCGACATAAGTCGCTCCGTTTAGCACGTCTAATATTAAATTAGAAAGTGAAGGTTACGTCAGCCCAGAGGATTTGGTCGTCTTCGTCTGCACCAGTTTTAGCTTCGGTGTCATACCAAGCAACAGTACCAACAATGTTTTTAGCGAAGGTATAGTCAGCTGCTACACCATAGCCTTTGAAACCTCTGTCGCCAAAGGTGTTAGCATCAGTGGTGTGTGCTACATAGGTTTGACCACCTTGGTCAAAGTAGTTAGCGCTCAAGCCCCAGCTGCCAACTTCGTCAGCTTTAGCGCCTTTGTAAGCCAGACCTACTACATAGCCATCATCGTCCAATGCTTTTTCATCTACATCATCTTTGCTCAAATCACCCTTCAGGTACATAGCATTCAGAGTTACATCACCCATGGTGTAATCAGCACCTACATACCAGATAGCATTATCTTTGTTAGTCTCAGTTTTATCGATTTTACCTTCAACGTATGCATCCATATCCTTGAAGTTTACATAGCCACCCATCAGGTTTACGCCACCCAGAGCAGCAGTCAGTTCTGCACCAGCATAATTACCATAAGAAGCATCATACTCTACGTCACCAACTTTAACGCTATTATCAGTGCCTTTACCAGCAAAACCTTTCAGTTGTACTTTGTCGCCATAAGCAACTTCTACGCCGTCAGCACGGGTATCATATACGTTGCCATTTGCAAAGAACGCATTGTAACGGCCAGCAGTTACATCCAGGCCACCCAGTTTACCAGTTACATAAGCACGTTGGAATCTTACGTCGCCATCTTCAGCAGCATCGTTATCAAAATCTTGAACATTTTCAATCATACCGGTGTAGGACCAGTCATCGTTAATTTGACCGTTAACCCAAATACGAGAACGCAGGTCATTGGTATTGCCATCAAGATCGCTGTCAGCATAACGATAGCGCATTTCGCCAGTTACTTTAACGTTGTCAGCTTTTTTCTCCAGGTTAGCTACGCGAACGCCCAAGTTATCCAGTTCGTCAGCAAATTCAGCAGCCAGTTTGTCAACGTTAGCGCCTTTTGCCATAGCTTTTGCTACGATTTGAGCCATTTCATAACGGGTCATCAGTTTGTCGCCGCCGAAGGTGCCATCAGCATAACCGTCAACTACGCCTGCAGCTGCCAGTTCTGCTACAGAATCATATGCCCAGTGGCCAGCCGGAACGTCGGAGAACGGATTTGCAGCGTATGCGGAAGCAGTTACGCCCAGAGCCATAGCCATTGCAAGTACTAAAGATTTTTTCATTGTAATTTCCTCCTCAGGAAAATAAATTTAAGCTTTACTTATCCCTTGGTCAAAAAACTTTACTAGCAATAACTATCTTCCAGTAAGAGTTGCCTTGTTTCCTCTACCCAATAGTCTCGCTATTACATCTTCTAATTTTGGGACTTATAAATCTTATGGGATAATTTTACCATAACTTAACTTTTTTAGCAAGGTTATTTTACACTAACTTATATTACATTAATGTATTTTTGATAAGTTTCTAGTGTATTCTATAATTTTGTATATACAAATGTATATTGACTGCATGGTCGCTACTGATAATGATACGATTTTTCACTAAAGCATCTAAAAAATGCGTGTTATGGTTTTACAAAGCACATACTCAACAATTGCCTTTACTCTAATAACTGTTATACTGAGGGATTATTTGCCCATGAAAAAAGAGGCCGGGAAAAATCCCAGCCTCTAAAAAATTTCTATAAATTTTTATTAGAAGGTTACTTGCAGACGGCTCCAGAGAATTTTGCTGTCTTTAGGATCATCTTTTTTGCCTTCCAGATCATAGTAGTCCAGCATGTATACCATGTTTTTAGCCAGAGTATAGGTTGCACCTACGCCATAGCCCTTGAAGCCTTCTTCCATGGTGTACTTCCAGTCGCCAGCTTTCATGGTGTGAGCAATAAAGGTACCAGCACCTTGATCATAGTATTTGCCCCACAGGCCCCAGCTACCAACTTCGTCAGCTTTAGCACCTTTATAGGACAAACCAACTACATAGCCATCATCATCAACGTCTTTTACCCATGCATTGTCATCAGCATCAGATTTCAGGTACATAGCATCCAAGGTCAGGTCTTTTGCTACTTTAACTTTAGCGCCTACATTGAATACACCCAAATCCTCGCCAACCTTAACTGCAGTGTTATGGAGACCAGTTACAACATCACCAAATTTTACATCAGCTTTGTAAGCATCTTTGAATTGGTCATAACCAGCGGACAGAGATACAATGCCTACCTTACCGCTAAGAGCTGCACCGTAGAAGGAGTCATAACCGTAGTCAGTAGGTTGACCATAGTAAGTATTCAGTTGAACGTCCTTGCCATAGGTCAGGCCTACAAATTCTGCAGTATCATCGTACAGATTGCCGTCAGCCAGCAGCAGGGGAGCTTTACCAGCCATTACTTTTAATCCGCCCAGCTTACCTTGTACATAAGCTTGGTTGAATTTAGTATCTTCATTACCCTTGTCATCATGCAAGTTTTGGTTGTTTTCAATACGGCCAGTGTAAGACCAGTCATCGTTAATTTGTCCATTTACAAACAGACGGGTGCGCAGACGATGGAGAGCAACGCTTTCAAATTCACCAGCATCACCATCACGATGAGCATATTCATAACGAACTTGGCCGGTGATTTTTACGTTGTCCGCTTTTTTCTCCAAGTTAGCTACGCGAACGCCCAGGTTGTCCAGTTCGTCAGCGAATTCTGCAGCCAGTTTATCAACGTTAGCGCCTTTTGCCATAGCTTTTGCTACGATTTGAGCCATTTCATAACGGGTCATCAGTTTGTCGCCGCCGAAGGTGCCATCAGCATAACCGTCAACTACGCCTGCAGCTGCCAATTCTGCTACAGAGTCATATGCCCAGTGGCCAGCCGGAACGTCAGAGAACGGATTTGCAGCGTATGCGGAAGCAGTTACGCCCAGAGCCATTGCCATTGCCAGAACTAAGGATTTTTTCATAATAAATTTCCTCCTCAAAAGAGATTATATTTATCATAAAATTTCTCCAACATGTAAATTCTTGGTCTTCGATAAGAGTTGCCTCGTTTCCTCTATCTGCCAAAAATCACCTATTTTTGAAATCTTATAATCACAGCTTATTATACTGAAAAACCTTGGATAGATTTTATCACATAATTGTCACATTTTCAATACTATAAAAACTAATTAAAAATATTTTTAACATAATACATCTCGTTGCCGTAAAATCAGTAGCTGCTTGGAATTTATCAGTGTCCAATATACGTATATTCCACTGTATACTTAAACTGCGGTTGTCTGTAATAATTTTTATTTCATAACCAACTATTACATAAAAAGAGAGAACGGTTTCCCATTCTCTCTTAATCAGTACGACTATTATTTTGCTCTCAGAGCGCGGTCGATTTCTACTCTTACAGCACGACCCCATTCTTCATGAACCCAATCCCAACGGCTAGCCAAAGCTTCAGGAATCATTTTGTCATTGTAGATGCGGTGTTCGTAAGCGGTACCGGTCAGTCTGTTGTAAGCAACAACATAACCCTTCAGGTCCAGTTTCAGCTTACGCTCTTCACTAGAATCGATAACTTCGTCATCCAGTGCATCCAGTTGGAAAGCAATAACGATGTCAGCATCGCCAGCTTTGCCAATTTCAGCTAAAACATCAGCGCTAGGCAGCTTATTACCGATGTTGGCAGCTTCAACAGCAGCATCCAGCTTTTTGTTTTCTACCATGTAGAAGCCTTTTTTAGAGTTAATTGCAGCCAAAGCATTTTTGAAGAATACTTGGTTAGTAAGGCGTGCAGAATCTTCCTCACCCTCTACTACTTCAACTTCAACATTGTTGATTAAGGGCAGCAAAGCTACACCAGCAGCTTCTGCAGCAGTGCCAAAGCAAGGAACGCTCAGGCACAGAGCCATTACAGTCATTAATAAATAACGTAAAACTTTGCTCATTTAAATTCCTCCCATATGCATTATATCAATGCTAATATAGTATCATTGTATCACAAATCGCCAATAAATAACAGTGGATTAAAGCTTTTTTCTGACTAAAAAGTCTGTGTTTTTATAGAATTTACATGAAGCATAACCGCTATTCAAGAGTCCAGCTTTTTCCAGCAATACACCTTCATAAAGTCTGCAATCACGGCTATATCTTCCCCTTCATAATATTTTACTAGCATTTGTTTAAATTTGGATACTTCTTTTTCAGGAATTACCAAAAACCCTCCACCATGTGAAATGAGATAATGATTTGCAAAAATCACAGCAGCACGTTTATTGCCATCTAGAAAGATCTGTGTTTTCATACAGAAAAGGCACAATTCGATAGCAATGTTAATAGGTTCATCGTCTTGTTCAGCAATCTTTTGAATTTTTTCCTTTACATCCAGCTCATTAGGCAAAGGCGGAACATAGGAAGAACCTCCAATTGTAACAGGAACGCCTCTTATTCTACCACCTTCAGTGAAGAATCCTTCATTTACAAGTCGTGCAATATAACTCAGCATATAATAATCAGAACGGCTAGCCACTACATCTCTGTCCAATATAAATTCCCAGGCGTGTTTCAGATTCAAAATCTTCTGCACATCTGTAGCAGTCATACCAGAAACTTTACCATTATCTATAATTTCTGCTATCTGCGGAAACGATGTGGCAACACCTTCTAAAACAGCCTGATCATAGATATTCATTTTCATATTAGCACGAGCAAATGCAATATTATTAACAACGTCTATAGAAAGCTCATCGCCAGAGTATCCAGCTTCAGCAAGCTGTTTATCGATATTGCGAAGAGATTTTCTTATTTCACGAGCTTCTCTAGCATTACGAAGGAGCAAATTATACAGTTCTTCAGTATATATTCCTACATAAGTAGAAGTCTGCTTACCTGCGACACGTTTCCTCACATAGAGGTATTTCCCATCTCCACGTTCTTTTATTTCGGGTGTGCCATCGTATGGCATCAAATTCAGTCTAGCATAAAGATCAGCACGACTTCTTAGTAATTCCTGTATTCCACTATATTTTGCAGCCATTGTCTATCCTCCTTTTGGGGAATATTTATTGTAAATATTATGGCAGAACACTCCCCAATAGTCAATTACAATTGGGGAGTATCGTCTTAAACAAATGCATATAAATGCTCCCCAATATTTGATTAAAAAGCTTACTACAGCAAGAACAAATAAATCAATTTTCTGTATTTCAAAGTGCAAACTTTTAGAAATTACTATTTTCTGCGTTTCAAAGCATGAATTCTATAAATTATTATTCTTTCCGCACTTCAAAGCACTTATTTGCAAACAAAAGTCAACAAACCACTCCACCCCCACACAACGCAAAAAAGACACGACCTTACGGTCGTGTCCTAATTTAGTTTGTTGTATGAACTTAACTAATCCAAGAATTAGAAAGTGAATACTACTTGAGACCAGATGGTTTCTGCGTCGCGGTTGCCTTCTTTTTCTTCCAGATCATAGTATTCAACTTGAGCAACAATATTCTTAGCTAAGGTGTAGTTAGCAGCTACGCTATAACCTTTGAAGCCTTCCAGTTTATCTGCTGCACCATTCATGGTGTGGTCCATATAGGTAGTAGTACCTTGGTCATAGTATTTAGCAACTAAGCCCCAAGAACCAGCTTGAGCAGCTTTTGCACCTTTGTAGGAAGCAGTTACTACATAACCATCTTCGTCGATATCGCAATCTTGATCATCACCTTGGAGATACATTGCACCCAACTTAAAGTTCTTATCGAAAGCATAGTTTGCAGAAGCATACCAAACGTCAGTATCAACGTCATCATCGCCATCGATTTTATCCCAGTCAGTGTAACCAGCAGCTAAGCTCAATGCGCCTACTTTACCAGTCAGTTCTGCATACCAAGTATCAGCACTTTCGAGACGAGCAACGGTAGAAGGAGTTGCTTTACCATAACCAGCAGTCAATTTGATGTCTTTACCATAGGAGGCTTGAACACCATCAAAACGAGTATCATAGATGTTTCCTTCAGCGATTTTGTTATTGTAACGACCAGCTTGAACAGCTACACCGCCAAGTTTACCGTTTACATACGCACGTTGGAAGTAGGTTTTATCTTCTTCGTTGACGTCATTTTCAAATTTTTGAGTATTTTCGATCATACCAGTGTATTTCCAGTCATCATTGATTTGACCATTTACCCAAATACGAGAACGCAATCTGCTTTGATCGCTGTCGGCATTGCCAATTTCCTCTTCAGAATAGTTGTAACGAATTTCACCAGTGATTTTTACGTTGTCAGCTTTTTTCTCCAGGTTTGCTACGCGAACGCCCAGGTTGTCCAGTTCGTCAGCGAATTCAGCAGCCAGTTTGTCAACGTTAGCGCCGTTTGCCATAGCCTTTGCTACGATTTGAGCCATTTCATAACGGGTCATCAGTTTGTCGCCGCCGAAGGTGCCATCAGCATAACCGTCAACTACGCCTGCAGCTGCCAGTTCTGCTACAGAATCATATGCCCAGTGGCCAGCCGGAACGTCGGAGAACGGATTTGCAGCGTATGCGGAAGCAGTTACGCCCAGAGCCATAGCCATTGCGAGTACTAAGGATTTTTTCATAATAAATTTCCTCCTCTTTTCTCTGATTGTCAGAGACTTTTGAATTTATTTATTACAAAATTCCTCCAGATTAGCATTTTTCTTACAGCCTTGGTAAGAGTTGCCTTGTTTCCTCTACCTTGTAATACTTTAGCCTTTCCTTTGGAGTTTTATAATCAAGGGTGTGCAACAAAAAATGTACTTTGACTTTACAGTCTACATTCCTTACTGTTACGTATATTTTAAAATGCATTCACCAAAAATGCAAGTTAAATTTTCTTAAAATTCTCTAATTATTCATAAAATCATCAAAACTGTTACACATTTACAATTTTACCGCCCATAAACAGCCAAAAACGTTGTGTTTACAAGGCTTATTCCATCATATGAGCTATTGTTCACAATACAAGTTCACATTTATTACTCATTATTTTTAATAAAACTGTAACAATTCCATAACACAGAAAAACTTAGTAGTAAATATGCTTAGATATTAATGGTTAGTACTAATTTTTTAAATGAACTTGTGTATTTTTTCACACAAGTTCACACTACCAAGCAACCCGCCCGCCCTGGCCAAGGC
>USBG01000073.1 GCA_900552855.1 uncultured Phascolarctobacterium sp.
GCCACATATTCAAGAACTTTTTCATAAATATTGTGAAATATTTAACAGTTTTCACGACATGGACAAATGCGCTCCCACAGTCTCTATCACCTAACGATGTATAGTCAAAATCATTTATTGACGCCGCCATGACGCCTAAAACTATATTTATTTCATATTATTTATGCTTGCTCCTAGCAGCTCATAGGCCTGCTCCCAATCCATTATTGAGGCCTGCCATATTGTACAAAATAACAGTCTGGCTTCGTGTCTTGGAAGAGCTACAATGCCCTGAGCACCAGCATAGGGCCAATTAGGTTGGATAACATATTCTCCATAGTCTCCAGTTGTAAGCTGTATAGACAGCTTAGGCTCATTTATCTGACACCACAGCACCTGCAAATAACGAGCTAGGCTTTCTTTAACAACTGCTACCTTACCCTTACCAAGGTAAACGCCGCTCCAACACAGCAAAGCCTTATCCAATGAAGCTTTATCTGCAGAAGCAGTCAATCTTGCTTCCATAAATGCAGCATAATGACAAGCATGGGTATATTCATGAACAAGGACGGATTGCAAATATGCCTTCATATCCAAGCCCTGCTTGTAGCAAATAGCTTCTATATTATTCATATATAAGGTTATCCTGCCCTCACTGCTGAACACACCACTCAGCTGTTGTTTAATCTCCAGCTCCTTTACTTTAGCAAGCAACCGCACCAGCTGCTGCCATAGCCTTGATTTAAAGCTTAAATCAGCTATAACATTTATTTCCTTCTCAAGCAGATAATAATCATGTTCTATCTGTAGCCAGACCTTTATACCACTAGCATCAATAATACGGCCATCTAAAAACAACGCCAGCTTTTCCAAAAAAGCTTTAAGCAATGATTTATGATATGCTGCTATATCTGCTTTTATAAAGCTATGCTGCAGACGCCTAAGCTCGGCTAACACATTATGCTTATTATATATACCATGTACCTTTACTCTTCTTTCTAAGGATAGACGCAGCTCAGGCATAGGATAATTTTCAGGAAAGCGCAGTCCCTGCTCAGCTAAAAAACCTATTGCTGTATCCGCTAACTTCTGCACCAATGGTACATAATCAGCCATCTCCTTAGCTTTCATTGCAAGCTTCACCAACCTTTGAATATCTAGCTTAAAATGTACACATAACCATAAATTATAGTATTTTTACACTTTTCCATTATCCTTAGCTTATCATTTTTCCCTATCTTGCGCAACAAAAGCATACCCTACTTGCTTTTAGCATAGCTATAACTGTACAAAAGTTACACTATTCACTTCATACCATTTATATGCTAAAATAGAAGAAAAAACAGGAGGCAAATTATGGAGCAAAATATCTATACTTATGCTGCCAACTCAACCATTCCCTTACTCTTTGACGACGGACATGGTGATTACAACCGCAGCTACGAACGTAACGATGATGATTTTGATTATGCAGATTATTCTACTGACCACCGAGATAATAACTTCCGCAATTTTGAAAAGAAACGCCGTAAAACAAAAAAAGAAATCATCGAAGACATGCTTAAACGTTGGGATTAAAAAACGCCTGCCAGAAAATTTACTGGCAAGCGTCTTTTTTTATGCTTAAAAAGCTATATTAAGTTTATCAACAAAACAATATTTCCAACTTTTTAGCTTAGCTAGCAAATAACCTCTTCTAGTGTAGTTTATAAACCGAAGAAGTATTGTAACAACCATAGAGTGAAGGTATGAAAATTATTTTTTTGCTGCTTCAGTTACAATTTGGTATACCCAACGAGCAGTGTTATACAAATCCTCTTCCTTCAAATACTCATCGGTGGTATGCACGTTGCTCATACCAGTTGCCAGCAGTGCACAAGGCAAGCCATAGCCACATAAATAGTTGCCATCACTGCAGCCACCTGTTGTTTTAAATTCTACGGAAAAGCCTAGCTTTTCAGCAGCCTTAGCTGCCAGCTTAACGCAATCATGGTCAGTGCTTACAGAAACAGCAGGAGATCCTTCAACAACCTCAAATTCAACCTTGCCATTGCCGGCTTCAACAACCTCTTTAATCAAAGCAATAGTATTGTCCTTTAATTGCTCCAGCTTAGGAACATTTAAGGAACGCATGTCGATAACAAATTTAGCTTCGGGGCAAACTATATTGCTGCCTAAGCCTGCATTGAAAACACCAACATTAAAGGTTGTTTCTTCATCGATACGACCATAAGCAGGCAGCTTGCTTAAAGCTTCAGCAGCCAGCATAATGGAGTTTACGCCTTCCTCAGGAGCAATACCAGCATGAGCAGCCTTACCCTTAACGGTTACATAAATATCGTACAGCTTAGGAGCAGCATAGGTAATTTCACCAGGTGCGCCACCAATATCCATGCAATAGCCAAAATCAGCCTTAATCCACTCCTTATCCATATTTACAACACCAAGGCAGCCAATTTCTTCACTAACAGTAAAGCACAGCTGAATATCACCATGGTCAGCGCCATTTTCCTTCAAAGCACGCACCGCCTCTAACATAGCAGCCACACCAACCTTATCGTCACCGCCTAAGGTAGTAGTGCCATCAGAATACAGCACGCCATCCTTACGAACAACCTTGGTACCAGTTGTAGGAGCAACAGAGTCCATATGTGCTTCAAAAAACAATACAGGTGCATCAGGAACATTGCCCTTTACATAGGCCCACACATTGCCACAGGTGCCACCTGTTTTAAGATGTGCATTATCCATCTCCGGCTCCAGGCCAAGCTCGCGCAGCTTAGCCATAATCAGCTCTGCCTCCTGCTTTTCGTCTTTACTGGGGCATGGAACGCTAACCAGCTCTATAAATTCATTAAGCATTCTTTCTTCATTAATCATGGTATCACCTCATCAAGATATTTCTTTTAGCTTCAACTAAAGCATTGAAAGTTAATCCTAAATATAAAGGGACGCGATATGAACTGCAATACAGTCACTACCAACGCCCCTCAAAATCAACAGTAATATTATTTTAGCACATGTTAAACCATTCTTCAACAACAGCATTACTCCAACCAATTGCTACCTGCAATATGGCATCTTGCTTTCAATATTGTAATCAACTGCTCTACAATCACATTAAGTAAATGCACTGCTAAAATATAAAGCCTAAAATAATCTCAAGACAACCTTTCTAAAGCTAATCAGAAAAACGCTTTCTAAGTACAGATCATCTAAGATTTTTAGATTTATTTCAGTTTTAAACAATACAAAACTTATGCTGCTATTCCTCGATAACGACTTTTGTGCCAACATTTACCAGCTTCTTCAACACCTCAACCTGAGAATTCTCTAAACGGATACATCCCTCTGAGGCCAAAGTACCGATTGACGCAGGATCATGAGTACCATGAATACCAATACCTCCCCATTGCCCCTTGCTCATCTCATCAGTATTGATGCTGATAAACCAGGGACCATAAGCTCCCTCAATAACACCCTTACCGTCGCCAAAATCGTGAGTCCAATAGGAAGCATCACAAATTTCATCAACATAGAAGGTGCCTGTGGGAGTCTTCATATCTCCTTCCTTTTCCTTCTGACCAGGATTTTTACCTAATGCGCAGCCAGCACTAAACACTTCCTTGCCCTCATTATTGTAGTAATAAAGCTTGAATTCACTCTTTTTGATATAAATGTAGGATTTGTCATTTTTCTTTTCTACAACAGCCGAAGAATCCTTAACTGACTCATTAGACTTTAAAGCTCCTGTCTGATTAGTATCAACCTTTTCTGTATCCTTAGCAACATCTTTCTTTGCTGTATTTTCAGTTATCTCTTGTTTAACCTCTACAGTAGGAGCAGGCGCCTCCACCACCTTGTCAACCTTTCCATCCACACCATTATCAGCGCCAAAATATTGCAGCGCCCCAATGCCCAAACCAGCACACACCAACGCCGCACCAATAATAGTAATCTTATTCATATATATACCTCCATAATTGGGTTTATTCTATTAATTATGTAGTATTCTACTATAAATTAATAAAGCAGGCAATTATGCTGATAATAAAAAACGGTGGAAATTTACCTGATGATAAAGATCCACCATTTTTATTTTTAGACTGATTTTTTATTTTACATATCAGCTTAATCATAGCAATATCTTGTACGCATTTTATGGATAAAGCCTATACCTACTACTGCAGCCATCAGCTCTGCTAATACTACAGAGCCCCAAATACCATCCACACCAAAAATTATGGGCAGCATGATGATGGCAGTGGTTTCAAACACCAACGTACGCAGGAAAGCTACCATAGCGGACACAGTACCATTATTAAGAGCTGTAAAGAATGAGGAGGCAAATACTGCCATACCCATGAACAGGAACGCAAAGGAGTACACAAAGAAGCCGTGAGTAGTAATTCTCATAAGTTCCTCATCATAACCAACATAAAGCTTAGCGATAGGATAAGCTAAAAGCTCCGATAAAGTAAAGATGCTTGTTGAGAATAAACCTACAACAACAATACTCTTTTTTAACAGACTCTTTAACTCATCGTGATTACGTGCTCCGTAATGATAGCCAATTACAGGAACGATACCACTGGAATAACCATTAAAAATAGAGGTAACAATCATACTGATATACATCAGCACGCCGTAAGCCGCTACGCCGTTTTCGCCAGCATATTTCAGCAGCTGAACGTTGTACAAAATACTGCCAAAGGAGGCAGACATACCGGACACAAGCTCGGATGAGCCGTTGGCAAAGCCTTGAAAGATAGCCTTAAAGTCTATAACTGGCTTTGTTAAGCGTAATATACTGCTGTTTTTTCTAGCAAAGTAGATGATGGGAAATACACCGCCAACCAGCTGACCAATAGCAGATGCCGCCGCAGCGCCTGCTATACCCCATTCAAAGACTACGATAAACAGTGCGTCTAAAACGATATTAGTAACACCGGAGGCAATGGTTACCCAAAGACCTAGCTTAGGCTTTTCCGCAGTTATAAAGAACAGTTGGAACACATACAGCAAAATCCAAGCTGTCAATGCCAAAATAAAGATGTGACCATAAACAAGGCTTTGCTCCAATAGCTCACCATCTGCGCCAAACCATCTTACCAAGGGCTCCATAAAGAAGTAGCCAAAGATAGTCATAAACACGCCAAAGATTATAGAAATGTACACAAACAACGAGAATAAGCCATTAGCACGCTTTTTATCGCCCTCACCCAGGGTTTTAGAGACTAATGCACTGCCGCCTGCACCAAACATATAGCCAAACATTGCAAATATGTATAATACCGGCATGATAAAGTTGATGGCGGCCAAGGATGTTTTGCCAATATAGTTGGAAACGAAGATACCATCTATGACACCATACATAGAGGTACAAATCATCATTACGATGGAAGGAATAGTAAATCTTAAAAGCTTTTTATAAGTAAAATGATCGGATAATTTAATAGTATTCTTCATGATAATCACCAATCAGTCAGAGAAGCACTCTTCCCTGCTGATCCTACAACAAACGACAATATTTTAAGCACTAGATTTATATATTACAGCTACCATACTATTTCTTTTGATGCTCCTCCTCAAATGCTTCCTTAATGCTACGTCCAAAAAACTCAATAGCATCAACAAACTCCACAGAATATTTTGCAACAGTCTTTTGCAGTGCCTTTTGCTCTGCCTCATATACGAAGGCTAAAAAACCTTTAGCATATTCCCTGCCAGTATCCGTAAGCATTATCTGCATTTCTCTACGCTTGCCGGGAATGGCACTCATAGTTAAATAGCCTTCCTTTTCCCAACGCTTAACAATAGTATTGACTGATGTTTTGGGCACCAGCCACTCCTCCGATATCTCTCTTTGGGAATGGAATTCTCCATCGTCCAAGGCATACATTACGCACAGCTCTGCTCTTGATACTCTTTTCTTGTTAAAGCTTAAAAAATAAGCCTCATCAATGTTATATAAAGAGCGGTTTAATCTTCTTGCTATTTCTTTCATTATCTCACCCCTTAATTTTAAAGTACGTTATCGTACTTTAATTATAATTCGAGTACGTACTTTAGTCAAAACGTCCTATAGCTGTCTATAGCTTTATAGCTACAGCTATACGTAATTAAAAATAATAGAAGTTTGCGTCCTCACATTTCCTTCTACTTTGCCCTATTTCCGTAGCACTTTGCAGTAAAAAACAAAAAAGCCTGAGAAACGCATAATACATTTCTCAGGCAATTAATGTTTAATTTTTCAAAATTACTTTTCTGTAGTTTGCTTTTGCAAAGCCTCAGCCTTCTGGCGTGCCTTTTCTTTAACCTGGGTGCAAATTGCAGCCTGTGCCATAGCAACACCCTCAATAATACTTTCCCATTCTTCTCTAGACGCAGGATCCTCCATTCTCTCAGCAAAAGTTTTCTCTTTGTCTTTCATAAAACATCACTCCATCAATTAAACCCAAGCATCAGCCCCACCTGACGCACAGCAAAGGCTACACACCATGCCGCTGTCAGCTGATAACCAATAATCGCTAGCGTAATCCAGCCAGAATTCATCTCTCGTCTAATAGTAGCCAATGCTGCTACACAGGGCGGATACAGCAGGCAAAATACCAAAAAGGTAAAGGCGGTCAGCGGAGTGAATAGGCTGCTCAGCTCCGGTGCGTCACCGCTGCCAACTGCCAGCACAGATAAAGTACTGATTACGACCTCCTTGGCAGTAATACCTGTAATCAAGGAGGTTGCTGCCTGCCAGCTGCCAAAGCCAAGAGGAGCAAACAGTGGTGCTGCCAGCTTACCAATTGAAGCAATGATGCTATCACTGGCATCAACCATATAAAAACGAACGTCAAAGTTTTGCAGGAACCAAATCACAATGCTTACTAAAAAGATAACAGTAAAAGCCTTGTGAATAAAATCACTAGCCTTACTCCACATATGCATTAAAATATTACGTGCAGTTGGTAGACGATAAGCAGGCAGCTCCATTACAAAAGGGACCGGCTTGCCACTAAAAACCAGGGTATTTAAAAGCACACCAGATATAACAGCCGTCAATATACCTAAAAGATACAGCGCCATCATAACCAAGCCGCCATTTTCTGGGAAAAAGGCAGCAATGAAGATACCATAAATAGGCAATTTAGCGCTACAGCTCATAAACGGCGTCAAAATAATGGTCATCTTTCTATCACGCTCGCTAGCAAGTGTACGTGTTGCCATAATTGCTGGTACACTGCAGCCAAAGCCAATAATCATGGGCACGAATGAAGAGCCAGACAAGCCAATCTTACGCAGAAGCTTGTCCATAACAAAGGCCACACGTGCCATATAGCCACTATCCTCTAGCATCGATAAGAAGAAGAATAAAGTTACAATGGTTGGTAAAAATGACAATACACTGCCTACACCATTGAATACACCATCAATAATCAGCGAATGCATGGGCGGAGCAATATTCAGTGCTGTCAGACCAGCATCTGCCCCGGCAGTTACATAATCTATAGCCTCGCTTAACATATCACTTAAAAAGGCACCAATCATATCGAAGGTCAACCAAAAAACGGTGCTCATTATTAAAAGGAAGATTGGCAGGGCCAAATATTTATGAGTCAGATAATAGTCAATCTTTACAGAACGCAGCTGCGCATCTGTATGAAGTGGCTTGCGTACAGTTTTACAGCACAGCTCTTCAATATAAGCATAACGCATGTCTGCCAAGGCAGCCTCCTTATCGGTATTCAGCGCCTGCTCCATTTCCTCAGTAAAATGCCCAATAATATCCTTTTCATTGGCAGTCAGCTGCAGCTCTTCATTAAAAATGTCGTCTCCCTCAATCAGCTTTGTGGATG
>USBG01000074.1 GCA_900552855.1 uncultured Phascolarctobacterium sp.
ATACTCCATTATACGATAATTTATCTTCAACTCGTCTAATTTACGAGCTGCATTAGTTTTTTTATTATGTTTCACTAAGAAAACCCCCTCAAATTATAGAGAAATTTATCTACATTTGTTATAATAACACTATGTAACAGGAAAGGCAAATTAACTGCCATTGTACGCAGCTATTTCCATTAGCAAGCAACTCCTGTGCTGAAGAAAATCACATTTATGCCAAACATAGAGGAATTAATATGGATATGAAAATTATTTTAGGACAGATGGAAGTTGTTCCCGCTCGTCCAGACCTTAATTTTGCCAAAGCAATGGAGCTAGTAGAAAAAGCACACCTTGCTAAAGCTGATATGCTGATTTTACCGGAAATGTGTATCCCTGGTTATTTAATTGGAGATATTTGGGAGCAGCAAAGCTTTCTAGATGACTGCCAATATTATAACAACGAACTTATCAAGGCCAGTGATGATATGATTATCATTTTTGGCAGTATAGCTGAAGAAGAAAAACTGCACAACGAAGACGGTCGTGCCCGCAAATATAATGCAGCCTATATTTGTCAGCATGGTGGGACAATTGGCGGCTATGCAGGACGTAATTTTGTCATAAAAACTAATTTACCTAATTATAGAGAATTTGATGATTCCAGACATTTTTATAGTCTTGAAAAGCTTGCTTGGGAATCAGCATTTAAAATTGAGGATGTTGTATCTCCCATTGAGGTAACCATCAGAGGTCAAAAGCTAGCTATTGGCGTGTTGCTTTGCGAGGACAGCTGGACTGGCAATTATCGTCATGACATGCCTAAGCTTTTAGCAAATAGTGGTGCACAGTTACTGCTCAATCTGTCTTGCTCGCCCTACACCATGGGTAAAAACAGAAAACGTCAGCAGCTTTTTAGTGCCCAAGCTCAGAAAAATGTATTACCTATTATTTACTGCAATAATGTAGGTATCCAAAATAATGGAAAAAACATCTTTACATTTGACGGCTGTAGCTGTGCATATAGCTCCGACGGTACTTGCATCAAAGCAGCTAACTCCTTCATAGAAACTACTCTGGAAGTAAAACTTAACCTTAATAATATGGAAATAGCTCAAGGCGATGTTCCTGCTGAATTAGAAGAAATTCCTGCTATATACAAAGCATTACGCTATGGTACAGAAAAATTTCTTGCACAATGCGGTATAAAAAAAATGACTGTCGGTCTATCTGGTGGTATTGACTCAGCAGTAACTGCAGCTATGTATGTAGATATTTTAGGTCCAGAAAACGTATTGCTCCTAAATCTGCCCTCTAAATACAACTCTGAAACCACTCAAAATCTTGCCCAACGCCTTGCTAAGGCAGCTCATACCAATTATGCCTCCATCGGTATAGGCAGCAGCTTT
This sequence comes from uncultured Phascolarctobacterium sp., assembly GCA_900552855.1. Taxonomy (GTDB): domain Bacteria; phylum Bacillota; class Negativicutes; order Acidaminococcales; family Acidaminococcaceae; genus Phascolarctobacterium_A. The sequence continues at coordinate 1,392 of USBG01000074.1, forward strand.
GAGCATACTGTTGAACAACTAGAGAACACACCAATCACATTCTATGCTAATGATACAACCTTTAATCTAAGTATAAATCAGTTAGGTAAAGAAAATATTCAGGCTAGGGATAGAGGTGCTCGCATTATTGCAGCAGCTGCTGCAGCCTTTGGTGGTGCCTTTTCCTGCAACTCCAATAAAGCTGAAATGGCTATAGGCTATGCTACCTTCTACGGTGATATTTGTGGTGCACTTGCTATGATAGGTGATTTGTGGAAGCATCAGGTATATGCACTTGGACATTATATGAATCAGAAAGTGTTTAAACGTCAGGTCATTCCCGAAGATATTTTCACCATCCGTCCCAGTGCCGAGCTATCAGATGCTCAAACTGTTGGCAATGGTGGTGACCCTCTTCATTATGAGTACCATGATTATCTTTTCCGCACCTTTATTGAAAGCTGGAATAAGATAACTCCTGCAGATATTCTTAGATGGTATATTGAAGGAACTTTAGCAGAAAAACTAGGCTGCTCTAAAGATGCCATCAAAAACAACTTTTCAACTGCTGATGATTTTATAAATGATTTAGAGCGTTGGTGGAGACTATTTTCTGGCTTCAGCGTAGCAAAACGCATTCAGGCCCCTCCCCTCATTGCTATTAGCAAGCGTGCTTTTGGCAGTGACCATCGTGAAGCGCAGCTAACCCCATATTTTAGCCGCGAATATTATAAGCTAAAAGAGACACTGCTTAAACAAACAGCGTTGTGATAAAAAACAAGGACGATTTCTCCAAACCAGGAGAAACCGTCCTTTTGTATTATTAATTATAGCTCGATATTTTTCACACGTTCAATAGCAGCCTTAGCTTCTAAAATCAAACGCTCCATCACATCTTTACAGGGCAAAACATCATTAAGAACATTAAGGCTTTGACCTACCATTACGGTACCATTTACAATATCGCCATCAATTAAAGCCAGCTTATTAGTACCAGTACCCATAGCCATCAGTTCAGCATTAGGTACACCAGAAATTTCCTTTTCAGTATAAGCCTTAGTAAATTCGTTTGCTAAGCAGCGAACACCTAAATTACGGCTATAGCCAGTAGTTGCACTATCAGTATCAGAAGCATTTTTAATAGCATCCTTAGCAGCTTGATGTGCAGGGCACTCTGTAGTCATCAGGAAACGGCTGCCCATCTGTACGCCATCAGCACCCATCAGCAGTGCTGCTGCAATAGCACGACCATCGGAAATACCGCCTGCAACAAGTACAGGAACCTTGGTTACTAAGGGCAATACGTTTTCCATTAAAGCCATAGTGGTTTGCTTGCCAATGTGGCCCCCGGCCTCCATACCTTCAACAACCATTGCATCAGCACCAGCTACTTCTATACGTTGAGCCAGCTTAACACTAGGAACAACAGGAATAACCTTTACACCTGCACTATGGAATCTTTCAATATGAGGAACAGGATTACCTGCGCCCAAGGTTACAAAGGCAGGCTTTTCTTCACAAATCACACCAATTACTTCATCAACATTGGGTGCCATAAGCATCACATTAACACCAAAAGCTTTATCAGTAAGAGATTTAGCTTTACGGATTTCTTCGCGAACCCAGTCAGCACTTTTGCCACCACTACCAATAATACCAGCACCGCCTGCATTAGAAACAGCTGCAGCAAGTTCAGCATTACTGATATGCGCCATACCACCTTGAATAATAGGATATTTTATACCAAGAAGCTCAGTTAATCTTGTTTTCATAAGATAACACCTCACATAAATAGATTATGTATACATTATACACCATTATGCGCTTGATAAAAGTGAAAACTTTTAAAATTCTTTATATCAAACCTCTACAAAACATGTCCCCCCCTTATATATAATATTTCAATGTGTAAGCAATGTAACGATTACAGCAACAAAAATCACCAAAGTTTACTAAAATTCTGTTAATTTGCCCAATCATTTGACATCCGCAACTAAAAATTGTAGAATCTTCAATATATCCTCGTAGAAGTATTGACTTTCAATACATAAGATATAAGAGGTTAGTAAATTTTTATTTATGGGAAAGAGGTCTAAATTATGCGTAGTACAGAAGTTAAGAAGGGTTCTACCCGTGCAGCTCATCGCTCCTTATTCTATGCAATGGGTTATACTGAAGAAGAATTAAAGAAGCCGTTAATCGGCATTTGTTGTGCAGCTAACGAAATTATTCCTGGTCATATGCACCTGGATACTATCGCTAAAGCTGCTAAATATGGCGTTCTTGAAGCAGGCGGTACTCCTGTTGAATTCCCGGCAATTGGTATTTGCGATGGTATTGCCATGGGTCACAATGGTATGAAGTATCCTCTTGCAAGCCGCGAACTGGTAGCAGATAGCATTGAGGCTGTTGCTAATGGCCACGCCTTTGATGGTTTGGTGCTTATCCCCAACTGTGATAAAATTGTTCCTGGTATGTTAATGGCAGCAGCACGTTTGAATATTCCTGCTGTAGTTGTTAGCGGTGGCCCTATGCTTCCTGGTCGTATGAACGGCAAGGATATTAGCGTTTCCACCGTATTTGAAGCTGCAGGACGTTTTGAAGCAGGTCAAATTAATGAATGCCAGCTGAGTGAAATTGAGCACTGTGCTTGTCCTGGCTGTGGCAGCTGCTCTGGTTTGTTTACTGCCAATACCATGAACTGCCTTACTGAGGTTTTAGGCATGGGTCTCCCTGGCAATGGTACCATCCCTGCTGCTTACAACGGTCAGCGTATTGCACTCGCCAAACACGCAGGCATGGCTATCATGAAGCTTGTAGAAGAAAATATCTGTCCTCGAGACATCATGACTAAGGAAGCCTTTGAAAATGCTATTACTGTAGATATGGCTATCGGTGGCTCCTCTAATACTGCTTTGCATCTCCCTGCAATTGCTCACGAAGCAGGTATTTCCTTACCGTTAGACTTATTTGATGAAATCTCCTTGAAGACACCCTACCTGACTAAACTGAGTCCTGGTGGCAGTCATCATATCATTGATTTAAATGAAGCTGGCGGTATTCCTGCGGTTATGCATGAGCTTGATCGTCTCAACCTTATCCATAAGGAATGCCATACCGTAGGTGGTAAAACCGTTGGCGAAGTTATCGAACATGCTGAGATTAGACGTCCCGATGTAATCCACACCATTGAAAATCCCTACAACAAAACTGGCGGTATTGCTGTTCTGAAGGGCAATATTGCTCCTGACTGCAGTGTTGTCAAAGAAAGCGCTGTTGACCCCACTATGAAGGTATTCAGCGGTCCTGCTAAGGTTTATGACTCTGAGGACGAAGCAATTGCAGCAATCTGTGCTAAAGAGGTTGTTTCCGGTGACGTTGTCGTAATCCGTTATGAAGGTCCTAAAGGCGGACCTGGCATGCGTGAAATGCTTAATCCTACCTCCGTACTTGCAGGTATGGGTCACGACAAGGATGTTGCACTCTTAACTGACGGACGCTTCAGCGGTGCTACTCGCGGTGCCTGCATTGGCCACATCTCTCCAGAAGCTCGCGAAGGCGGTAATATTGCTTTAATTCAAAACGGCGATATCATCGAAATCGATATTCCTAATCGTACTCTTAATGTTAAGCTTAGTGACGAAGAGCTTGCTGAACGTCGTAAAAACTGGGTATGCCCACCCCCAAAGGTTAAAGGTGGCTACCTGGCACGCTACGCAGCACTTGTAACCTCTGCTGCAACTGGCGCCGTACTCAAGGTTCCTGAATTATAATAAATATCTAACTAAGGCCTTACATGTCAAACCAGATGTGTAAGGCTTTTTTATATGCCATTCTAAAAACAACATAAACAAAAACGACCAACCGAAACGGAAGAAACCTTCTACTCAGTTGGTCGTTTTTGTATTATCGTCATAAATACGCCTAATAATTTACAGGCTCTTAATCCTCTTTAGACAGCTCCTGCATAGTATTTCTCAAATGCTTTTCAATAAGCTTTTCAAGATGTGCCAGCTTTTTAGAATCTACAACATTAAGAGGTACATCGTACAATTCTGTAGTTAACGGCAAATAGTGCTGCTTCATTTCAGCAAATACATCGTTACGAAAAGAATTATAAGAAAAGTAAATTTGATGGCCATGCTCAAAATCAGTATAGTCTAAAAATATTGTTGAACCATTTAAATACACCAAAGGATGCTCCGGATCAATAAAACGTTCAAAGCTGCCAATTTTTTCAGGCAAAGTGCGCCAAAAATCCCATTTTTCAAAGCCTAAGGACTCTGCCTCAAAGCCGTATTCATGGTTGTCCTCGCGCAACATATCCTTCAATATTTCAGGAAGATGTTTTAGAAGCATTTCTCCAAAGCGCTCCCTATCCCTTGCAAAAAAACGCTCATCCCTAAAGGTATGTAGGCCAATAGTTTTTACAGGAACATAATCAAAGGTTTCTGTTGTATAGGTTATATCAAGACGACAATGCTTTTCCTCATTGACATAAGCCATAATATTTAAAATTTGGCCCTTTATACCAGTTCCAGGAACACGCGTAAAACCATTTACTTCCTGCGGAAGCTGCTCTATAAGCCCCCAATCCTTAAGGCTCTCTTCAACCTCAGTAATGCTTGCCAATTTTTCCACCTAACCTATTTCTACAGCTATCATTCATTTTCTAGTAAATTAGGTATTCTATTAAAAATACGCAAGGCATTCTCAAAGAACACCTTTTCATGATACCTTTCAGGAACAATATAGCTAATTAATCTTATGTATGTAGGAATATTTACCAAAGGCCAGTCACTACCATACATTATTCTAGAATAATCACCAAAATAATTCAGACTATCATGAAGCTTACGCCAAATGCTCTTAAATTGGTGGTAGATAACGAGAGGCTTAGGACATCCCTCTAATAGTCCTGACAAATCAATACTTACATTAGGATTCTTCCCTGCTACTTCAGCTGCATCTAAAAACCATGGACATCCGCAATGAGCAATAACAAAATTTACATTACGAAAATTTACAGCTGCATCATCAATTGTCAACGGATGAGAATACTTTAAAAGTCCATCGGGTCTAGCCGTATCGCCAGTATGAATGACTACAGGCACATTATAGGCCTCTGCTAGCTCAAATAAAGGCCAATGCCTTTTATCATTAACATAAACTGGCTCATAACCAGGATAAAGCTTTAAACCTAAACAATGCTCTTGTTTTAGATAATATTCGAACTCTAAAGCAGTTTTTTCAGCATCAGCGCCAAGCATTTCCTGACTGCGTACACCTAAGCAATAGCCCATATTTTTAGGCTGATTATATTTTTCTTCATTGAACGAACCAGATAAATCAATTAGCCTAGGAGCAACACCACCAAAACGAGAGCTAGTATACATAGTATTACCCATAGCAACAGAAAATACTATATTATTCTCCTGACAAATTTGCTTCCAGCAATCTGCAGTATTAGTATATCCAGCTCTTTGAGCAACATTCACAAAGCCTTCTTTGTTGTAGTAATGCATATGTGCGTCAATAATCTTCATAATTACAGCCTCATTTATTAATGAATTTCATCCTTATCTACTGGCAGCAGTATATTTAATGCCATAGCAACAATGAATACCACCGCTACGCAGTTTTCTGCAAATACATTCTTAATCAGGTTGGGGAAGATTTTAAATATAGCAGGGTTTTGAGTAAAACCAATACCAATACTAAGAGCTAAGGAAGCAATGGTTACATTACGAGTAGAATAGCCACAGCCTGCAATCATCTGCACGCCACTCACCACTATGGAGCCAAACATCATTAAGGTACAGCCACCTAAAACAGATTCTGGCAAGGATGCCAGCAACACACCTAATGCAGGGAACAAACCGGATAAAATCATGATTATTGCACCAGTCATGATTGCAAAACGATTTACGACCTTAGTCATTGCAATTAAACCTACATTCTGGCTGAAGGAAGTAATAGGCATACAACCAAAAACAGAAGACAAGCTACTAATAATACCATCACAGGTAATAGAGCCTGCAACCTCTTTTTCCGTAACATTACGCTTCAAACCAATTGCGGTCATTGCAGATGTATCGCCAATGGTCTCTGTTGCAGAAACAAGAAAAATAAGGAAAAAGGCAAAAATAGCATCTGGATGAAACTCCATGCTAAACGGCATCAGCTTAGGAATAGCGATAAGAGGTACCTCTGTTATACGACTCAGATTTACCATTCCCATAAAATAAGCAACTACATAGCCTACTACTAAACCAAACAGCACTGACAGCTGTTTATAAAAGGACTTTGCAACAATATT
>USBG01000075.1 GCA_900552855.1 uncultured Phascolarctobacterium sp.
ATGGACAACGCTTAAAGCCAGAGGTGCTGTCCATCCTTATAGGTGGCAAAAATATTTGCCAGGTTACTGCTATGACTGTACGTGAGTGCATAAGCTTTTTTCAAAATTTAAAGCTTAACTATCGTCAGGAGATTATAGCTAAGCAGGTTCTGAAGGAAATTTTGGCAAGGCTACAGTTTTTAAATGACGTTGGTCTTGATTATCTTACCTTGGACCGTGCTGCTGGCACATTGTCTGGTGGCGAGGCGCAGCGTATACGCCTAGCAACCCAAATTGGTAGCGGTTTAACAGGTGTATTGTATATTCTTGACGAGCCGAGCATTGGTCTGCACCAACGAGACAACGGCAGACTTTTGGAAACCTTAAAGCACTTACGTGACTTAGGCAATACCTTAATCGTTGTAGAGCATGATGAGGAAACCATGTATGCAGCGGACCAGATTATTGATATTGGTCCTGGTGCAGGCTCTCTAGGCGGTAATGTTGTTGCTCAGGGTACGGCGGAGGAGATTAAGGATATTGAAGCATCTGTAACAGGCGCTTACCTTAGCGGCAGACGCTTTATTCCCATTCCTAAAAAGCGTCGCGAAAGTGATGGCCGTTTTTTGACGGTTAAAGGCGCACGTGCCAATAATCTGAAAAATATTGATGTAGCCATTCCTATGGGTGTATTAACTGTTGTTACAGGTGTTAGTGGTAGTGGCAAATCTACATTGATAAATGATATTTTGTATAAATCCTTAGCTAGTAAGCTACAGGGTGCCCATCTTCGCCCCGGCGAGCATGATGGCATTGAGGGCTTGGAGCTGACGGATAAGGTTATTAATATTGACCAATCTCCTATTGGACGTACACCACGCTCCAATCCTGCAACCTACACAGGTGTTTTTGACAGTATTCGTGAGCTGTTTAGCCAGACTAATGAAGCTAAAATGCGTGGCTATAAATCTGGACGCTTTAGCTTTAATGTTAAGGGCGGACGCTGTGAGGCCTGCAAGGGTGATGGCGTCAATAAGATTGAAATGAACTTTTTGCCTGACGTGTATGTTCCCTGTGAGGTGTGCCATGGTGCACGCTATAATAGGGACACGTTGGAGGTGCACTACAAGGGGAAGACAATTGCTGATGTACTGGATATGACTGTTAGCGAGGCCTGTGAATTCTTTAAAAATATTCCTAAGATTTATCGTAAGCTGGAGGTTTTAGATGACGTTGGCCTTGGCTATATCCATTTAGGACAGGCTGCAACCACTCTTTCTGGTGGTGAAGCTCAACGTGTTAAGCTAGCAACGGAGCTGTCTCGTCGTAGTACGGGCAAAACCATTTATATTTTAGATGAGCCTACAACTGGCCTGCATATTGCAGACGTGCACAAGCTGCTGGAGGTGCTACAGCGTCTTGTTGATGGTGGTGACAGCGTTGTAGTTATTGAGCATAATCTTGATGTAATCAAGGTTGCAGATTATATTATCGACCTTGGACCTGAAGGTGGTGACAAGGGCGGAACCTTGGTTGCCTGTGGCACTCCAGAGGAGGTTGCTAAGGTGAAAAAATCCTATACCGGTCAATATATTAAGCAATGCCTTGATGCTGCTAAAAAGAACGGGTGGTATGTATGAGAGAGCCAAATCAGTTTAGCGACAGCATTAAAAACGCTTTAGCTGTGTTACCGGACAAGCCAGGCGTTTACCTAATGCACGATGAAACGGGCAAGGTCATTTATGTTGGCAAGGCCGTTGTTTTGAAAAATCGTGTACGCAGCTATTTTCGTAATTTGGCGTCTCATACACCTAAGGTTAAGGCCATGGTGGCTAAAATTGAGGAGATTGAGACCATCGTTACCAGCAGTGAGGTAGAGGCACTGATTTTAGAGTGCAACCTTATTAAAAAATATCGTCCTCGCTACAATATTATGCTGAAGGACGATAAAACCTATCCTTACCTAAAGGTGACTATGCAGGAGGAATTTCCTCGTCTGGTGGTAACACGCAGGCAGGCTAGAGATGGCGCTAAATATTATGGTCCCTATGCTGATGCCGGTGCTATGCATGCTACGGTTAAGCTGCTTAGGGGAATGTTTCCTTTGCGTACCTGTCGCAAAATGAACCCGGATAGACCCTGCTTAAACTATCATATTAAGCGTTGCCTGGCACCATGTGCAGGCCATGTTAGCAAGGCAGAATACGCTAGCATGATTAAGTCAGTGTGTATGGTTTTGGACGGACGCACCAATGAGCTGGAGCGTGATTTGCAAGGTCGTATGCAGGAGGCAGCAGAAAATTATGCCTTTGAGGAGGCCGCACGTCTGCGTGACCAGCTGCAGGCCGTACAGCGCTTAAATGAGCAGCAAAAGGCTGTTACTAATAACGGCGGTGATATGGACGTTATTGGCTATGGTCAGGATATTACAGGCAGCTGTATTCAGATTTTCTTTGTCCGTAAGGGCAAGCTCATTGGTCGTGACAATTTCTTCCTTCATGACGAGGGAGATAATGAAGTAGAGGTTTTGACGGCCTTTATTAAGCAATACTACAATGAAGCAACCTTTATTCCCAAGGAAATAATTTTGCCCGTGCTTCCTGAGGAGGAGGACAAGGCCACTATAGAGGAATGGCTGACAGAGCGTAGTAGTCGTAAGGTAGAGCTGTTTGTGCCTCAAAGAGGCGTTAAAAAGGAGCTTTTAAAGCTAGCTGACGATAATGCGGTTAAGCTTTTGTCAGAACGTCTGCGTAAGGGAAGCCTTTCCTTGAAGAATGATGTGGAAGCGGCGGAGGAGCTGCAGCAAATTCTTGGTATTGACCATCCGTTAGAGCGTATGGACTGCTTTGATATATCCCATACTCAGGGTACGGAAACAGTTGCTTCCATGGTTGTTTTCCGTAATGGTAGCATTAGCAAGAAGGATTATCGCAAATATAAAATTGTGTCTGCAGATGGCAAGCCTGATGACTTTAAATCAATGCAGGAGGTTGTGTATCGTCGCTATAAGGATTACGAGGATTTGCCAAGCCTTGTTGTAATTGACGGTGGCAAGGGACAGCTTAGCTCTGCTTTGGAGGTTATCCGTGGCCTAGGTTTGCACGATTTACCTGTAGTTGGTTTGGCGGAGCGTAATGAAGAAATCTTTTTGCCCCATCAAAGCCAAAGCATTATGTTAGACCGTGATTCCGAGGCGCTGCATCTTATTCAGCGTATTCGTGACGAGGCACATCGCTTTGCTATTACCTTTCATCGCAAGCTGCGTAGTAAGCGTAATTTGGTATCTATTTTGGACCATGTGGATGGCATTGGACCTAAGCGTAGGCAGGCGCTGTGGAAGGCCTTTAAGACTATTGATGCTATGAAGGCAGCGGATGTGGAGGAGCTGGCAGCTGTGGACGGCATGAATCACGCTGCGGCGCAAACATTATATGACTTTTTCCGTCTAGACTTGCCAGAAAAGAAAAGTGCATTGAAATAATAGAAATATAGATAATTATTATCTATCGATATTGATTAAAATTCTAATTTTCTTCACATTTTATGTATAGGCAAGCGTACATTGATATGCTATAATGAATTCAACGAATAAAACTCAAAGGAGATGAATAAAAATGGCAAAATGGGTATGTGATATTTGTGGTTATGTGTATGACCCCGAAATTGGCGATCCGGATAACGGCGTAGAAGCTGGCACCGCTTGGGAAGATGTTCCTGAGGATTGGGTTTGCCCCCTGTGCGCTGTAGGTAAAGAAAACTTCAGCCAACAATAATTTAAAAATTTAAGAGGCGCTTCGAGTGTAGAATTACTTTACACTTGGAGCGCTTTTTGTTTTGTAGAAATATGTTAAGAGATTAATTTGTAATTGTACTTTCAAAAAAACAAAAATGTAAATTTTTGCCCATAAATGTAAATTTTCCTCTTTTGAGGGATGTTTTTCAATAGTCCTATGCTATAATTTTGTTGAAATGAAATCAATCTTTTAGATTACTATTCTAAAAGTGTTTTTGATGAAAAAATCTGTAAAATCTGTGGGAAGCTTTTGGAAAAATGAAATGTATTGGCAATCATAGTAATATGGACAATGCTTGCTAATGTGGAGCTTTAATTTGAACGGACATTAAATTTTTGTTAAAGGAGCGATAGTATGAAGAAAAAATTATTTGCAGCAATTAGCTTAGGAATTTTAAGCACCTTTGTAAGTGGTGCATTGACTGCCTCTGCAGCAGAGCTTATTGTAAACGGTGGTCCTAACAATATGACTGCTGAGCAAAAGGCAGAGTGGGTAGGTGAAATTCAAGGCGGCTATGGTATTGCTCATGATATTAGCATGAACAACAATAGATTAGAATTGAATGGTGGCGATTATAGCAAATACCAGATAAAGGGTGGTTATGCTGAACATGGCGATGCACTGAATAATAGTGTTGCATTGAAGAACGTTACTGGCAAAATTACTTCAATTTATGGTAGCTTTGTTGCAAGTCCAGACTATAACGGATATGCCAATGGCAACAGTGTAACTATAGACGGATTTAGTGGTGGTATAGATATAGTTATTGGTGGTGCTGCAAATCAAGGTGCATCAAATAACATTGTACATATAAATAACGTAGGAAACGCTGCTGTAGAAATACCATCTTTAGATATAACTGCTTTTGGCAGCATTATGGGTGGTGACGGTAAAGATGTTGTTGCCAATAATAAAGTGATTATTGGCGGCAACAATGGTTTTTATACTAGAGATATTTATGGCGGTAATGCATGGGGGTTAGCCCCCGATGAGTCAATAAAGAGAGTTGTTACTGGTAATGTTGTATCTATTTCCGGCAGCGGCAAGATTGTATCACATAATATTTATGGTGGCTTTATAGACAATGGCAATGCCGAAAACAATAGGGTTAATATTAGCGGTCAAGTACATCTTGATGGAATTAATGTAGATAACACTAATGAACCATTGTTTATTTATGGTGGCTATAGTGATAAAGGCAACGCCAAAAACAACATTGTTGATATTTCTGAAGATGCTGTAATCAACAGTGATGCTATTTACGGCGGCTATAGCAATAATGGCAATGTCGAAAATAATACTATAAATATTTCTGGTAATGTGAGTTTTGCAGGTGTTGTCATTGCTGGCGGTTATAGTGAGAATGGCGATGCTAAAAATAACACTGTTTTTATTAGCAACAGTAATTTAGAAAATGTCGCTAGTATTTATGGTGCTGAGGTAACTTCTGGAGAAGGCAAAATAGAAAACAATAGGGTTATCCTTCACGATTCTTAAAGGTATTATTGTTGGCGGATATGACTCCTTGAGTTCAAACGACACAAGATATGTTGGCGAAATTTTAGGTAACTATGTTGAGATAAAGAATAGTTATATAAATGGAAATATATATAGTGGCAGAGGATTTGCTGCTAAGAATGTCTCTGATAATGTAGTAAATATTATTGGCTGTAGCGGTGAAGTAAGCGTTTATGGCGGTTATGGTAAAGAAGGTGGTCTTGTAAAAGATAATAGCGTTCTAGTATCTAATAGTGAGTTTAAAGGTCAACTGTTTGGTGGTTATGCCAATAAACAAGCTATTGGCAATAGTGTTGTAGTATCTAATAGTGAGTTTGAAGGTCAACTGGTTGGTGGTTATGCCAATAAAGAAGCTATTGGCAATACTGTTGTTATAAATAATAGCACTATTACAGGTTCTGGAGGTAAGTCTCCAGATATTGTTGGTGGTTTGGTTAAGGGTGTAGGTAAGGCTGATGACAATTATGTAGCTGTTGTAGATAGTACTGTCGTAGGTAATATTTATGGTGGTTTAAGTATGGTTATTCCTGATCCTGACGTTGATGATGAAGAGACTGTTACAGCTACAAAAGGAAGTGCCAACAATAATACTATCTACATTGAGAATAGCAAGATTGAGGGAACGATTGTAGCTGGTGCAGTTGTTGCTGATAACAAGGTTACAAGTGAAGCCAATAACAATACTATTATCATTAGTGGAGAAAAAACTAATATTGCAAGTGCAGCTCTTGTTGGTGCAAAAAAAGGCACTGGCAACACTCTTATTCTTGATGGTTGGAGCGGTTCTGCTGTAAGTGTGGCTGGCTTTGATAATTACAGCTTCCAAAACATTAAGGATGTTGAAAATGCTGTTCTTACAGTTAATTCTGCTTCTAATATTGGTACTAATACTAAGTTTGATGTAAGCTTTGCAGGCTCTGTTGATTTGCAGGAGGGACAGTCTGTAAAATTGATTTCTGTCAATGATAGCATTGATGTAAACAATGAGAACATTAATACTAGTGTAGGTACTTCTCTTGACGTTGTGGGTTCTCTTGTTGGTGTTGATAAGGGAGTTGACTTCAAGGTTGATAAAATCACTCTTAACCGTCAAACTGATATTGTAGGCACTGCTAACGCAGCAGCAGCTTCCTTTGTGGCTGATGGTGCACAGCTGGCTGTGGATGGTATGGAGCAGCTTAATCGAGACGAGTATGGCTTCAATACCTTTGCTTCTGCTTATGGAAGCAATGGCGATTATGATAACGGCGTTGATATGAAGGGCTGGAACACCATGGTTGGTGTTGGTCATAATGTAGAAACTGAGTCCGGTGCTTTTGCTTGGGGCGTGTTCTATGAAACAGGCAGCGGTGAGATGAAGGCTGAAAACAGCTATAGAAAGGCTGCTTTTGGCGTGGACGGCAAGGCAGTGTACAATGGCTACGGCGCTGCAGCACGTTTGAGCAAGGATAATGGCGTGTATTATGAAGCAGGTCTGCGTGCAGGTAAGCTGAAAAATAACCTTAACAATGCTTTGATGAATGCAGCCCTTGCTACAGAAGGCTATAAGACTGAAAGTGACTACCTTGGCTACCATGTTGGCGTGGGAAAAGCAGTTGCTTTAGACAACGGCGACCAGCTGGATGTTTACGCACGTTACTATCATACTCAGGTAGATGGCGACAGCTTTGTTGCCAGCGGAGGTGAGCGTTATTATTTGGACAAGGTGTATAGCGATAGAATCCGTGTAGGCGGACGTTACAGTGATGAGCTGAATGAGGCTGTTAAGGTGTACTATGGCGCTGCCTATGAGTACGAGTTCAGTGGTGAAGCTGAAGGCTCTGTAAAAGGCTATGCTCTGAACAAGTCTGACTTGGGTGGCAGCAGCTTTGTAGGTGAGCTGGGCCTGTTAATGAATAACCCTGGTAGTGCGTGGACTGTAGACATGTCCTTGCAGACTTATGCAGGTCAGTACGAGGGTATTGGCGGCAAGGTACAGGCTACATATCATTTCTAAGCACAATTTCATAATTTAAAAGATTGAACCGGTCTTCCATTATGGAAGGCCGGTTTTTTGTATTGATTAGAGATTAATGTAAGTTTTTATGCTTGGGATATGATTAAGTAGCTGTATTAAGCTTTAAAGGTTACTGTTTGTTTAGTCGTTTATTGTATATTGTCACTATTTTATCACTGATTGCTAGTTGGTTTTTGTGCGTTATAAAAGGTTATACTAAAGAGTTATATGAAATACTATAAGTTTTCAAATTAGATAATTTAAAAATACTATTGAATTTAACCTCTAGATATAATATAATTACTAATGGTATTCTTTATCGATAATTTAAGAGTTGTTAAAAATGAACTTAGATTTCTTGTTATAGAGTACTTTGTGTTTTTACTCAAAT
>USBG01000076.1 GCA_900552855.1 uncultured Phascolarctobacterium sp.
TATCGATCTCGACCTGCTGCGGATACTGTCCCGGTGCAATTTTCAGCACCGACAGAGCGTTCTCGTTCTGTTCCATTATCTTCCTCCTCGAATTTGATAGTGATTTCCTGCCCAGCACGGGCGGCGTTCAACAGAGCTGCCACAAAGAAGCCGAAAAAGGCACCAGCTTCAAAAATGATAAACGAATAAATATAATTCATAGCGAACCTCCTGCATTGACTGAACTGTGAGAAGAATCCTCTCAGGGAGGACGGGGAGCGCAAGACGCGGTGACGGTATGCTTAGTGGAAACATTGGCATGAGTATGCGGTGCGGCATCGGTAGAAAAATAGTCGTACAGAGCATCCCGCAGAGAATGGAAGCAACGAGCATGGTAGTCGTGCAGACGGAGAACCAGAATCTTCAAAACATCAACGGCGGAACAGTAAAAGTCCTCCGTGACTTCTGCGAAACTCTCATAGCAGGTCATTTCAGTATCCATACTGCACCTCTCAGTCAATGCAGATGCAGACCATCTTCTCGCGGCCAGCCATAAGAGGGACGCTGTTCTCGGCCAGATAGCACTGGATCAGATACAGGTCACTGGTGGTAAGGGCAACAAAGCTGCCATTGGTATCGTAGCGAACAAAGACAACGGCACCGGACAGATACCGCTTACCAGCCAGTGTGATGACCTGACGAGGGTCGTAACAGAGAGCCAGCGGCACATCTTCGCTGATGCTGTAGCAGGAATCTGCTTCATCGAAGCAAGGCAGGTAACTGCGAACGTTCGCCAGCGGAGTGATAGTCAGTTCGATCTCCGGGGCAATCACGGCGGCGTAAACTTCATCATCACCGAACTGCCGCTCCAGCACATCGCTCATCTTATTGAAGAAGTCGGTCACAGCATTGTCCATGTGGTTGATCTTCTGGTTCATGGCTTCGATGGTCTTTGCGGTCTTGAGATCAATGGTAGTGTTCATAGTGCTTTTTCTCCTAATTTTTGCAAAAAAGAAAGACCCGGTTGGGTCTTACATTCAAAATGTATGTTAGCGTTCATTCTGCCGCTGTTGTTTGCGCTGCCACTGTTCCAGCAGCTTGATGATAGTGTCCTCCATCTGTTTCGGGGTGTAGCTGCGCGGGAAATACTTCCGCAGGGTGTCGTTTTTGATGACCACTTTGTCCAGCTCGTCCTTTTTCTCTTCTCCCATGACCGCAAAGGCAACGTCATACGAGAAGTGCCCTTCCTGCGCCAGCTTTTTGAGCCGTTGCGCTTGGGAAAGGGACGGCGCATTCTGGGTGTCGTTCATAGCTTCTAAAAAATCCCGCTGTTGGTTCGTGTCGAGATGCGACAACTCCACAGCGGGATTAAAGGCAATTTTCTTTTCGTCTACCATGTCCAGCAGTTCGGGAATAAGGTTGGTTAGACGGATAAAGCGCCTGACCTGATTCCTACTGTCGCCAGATTCCTGACCGACAATATCGGCTGTTTCCAACTTCCGCCCAACTTGGGCGGAAGTTAAATCCGACCTGGCGCCTTGATTTTTTAGAGCTTCCAGCTTCATTTTGTAGGCAAAAGCCCTTTCACTGGGCAAGATGTTTTCACGCTGGAGATTGCTGTCCACCATGAGCAAAACTGCGGCATCATCATCCATATTGCGGACAATGACCGGCAGGTTGTCCAGTCCGGCAAGCTGCGCAGCGTGCTGACGGCGGTGCCCGGAGATGATCTCGTAGCCACCTTCCGGGCGTGGGCGGGCGATCAGCGGAGACAGCACGCCGTACTGCTCCACGCTTTCCACCGTGCGCTGCATGGATTCATCGTCCAAGACCTTAAAGGGGTGGTTTTTGAAGGGGAACAGCTCCCCAATGGGAATCTGCTGCACCTGTTCACGCTGCTCTAAACTTTCACGCAGTGTTTTTACTAAAAGCGCCACGTTTTCGCAGTCTGTAGATGCTTCACTAAAAAGATGACGTTTAGCCAAGTCAGCCAATACATAGGAGCTGTGACCTGGGTCTACCAGATAAGCGGCCAATGTTACATCATCCACAATTCCTTGGGGATGGACGTTGTGACATAGACAGGTTTTATATAGCTCCTTACTATCACAAACAGCCTTTAGAGAGCTGCCATCAGACAGCCATTTATAAAAATCCTGCCAAGGAGCTTCTGCTCCCTCCAATACATATACCTTATTGTCAAAGAAAATTTCCGCCTTGCTAAAATACAGCTTAGGCAATGCACCTGCTGACTCAACATATAAGGCAATTTTTTCTTCACTTTTTACCAAATCAGCAAAAAGCTTTTTAGCGATAATTTCATCAACACTTACCAGCTCTGCTGCATCTTCTTCTACAATATCGCCAAAAAGGGAAAATACCTCTGTTTCTCCACCCAGAATAGCAGCAAAGCGTTCATACATATTACGGAATTCCAAATCCTGTAGCAAGGCCTTTGCGCTTTCTTGTACAGGCTTCAGCTCATAATTTTCCATTGCCAGCTCCATAGGGGCATCTGTATAAATAGTTGCCAGCTTTTTACTTAAAATAGCTGCATCCTTATTTTCTGCCAACTTTGTTTTCAAGGATTTTCCGGAAACCTTTTCAATATTTTCCAGAACTGTTTCCACATCGCCATATTCCTTAATCAGCTTTAATGCTGTTTTAGGACCAACGCCAGGCACACCCGGAATATTATCAGAGGTATCGCCCATTAAGCCCTTAAGCTCTATAAGCTGACGAGGAACAAGTCCTTCATAGGCAGCTGCAAACTCAGCCTCATCAAAAATCTGAATATCAGAAATACCACGCTTGGTGTAATACACCTTAGTACGATTATCAATCAGCTGCAGCTCATCACGGTCACCAGTTACAATAATAACCTCCACATTCTCAGGAGCATGTACTGCAAAGGTGCCAATAATATCATCAGCCTCGTAATTATCCAGCTCCAGAGTACGTATATTCATAGCCTCCAATACCTTCATAGACAAAGGAAACTGCTCACTTAGCTCGGGCGGAGTAGGCTTGCGCTGTCCCTTATAGTCAGCATACATTTCTGTTCTGAAGGTTTTGCGAGATTTATCAAAGGCTACTGCCATATATTTAGGCTGCACATCCTCTAAAAGCTTTAAAAGCATGTTGCATAATCCATAAACTGCACCAGTGTGCAGGCCCTGTTTATTCATCAAAGGCGGCAGAGCAAAAAATGCTCTATGTATAAGGCTGCTACCATCTATTACTAAAAACTTATCAGTCATTTTATATTCTCCTTCTGCATTTTTTGCATAAAGTTCTACATTACATTATACCATAATCCTTCAACCCTGTGAAAGAATGACCATAGCTGCGTTATAAAAACAAAAACCTCTATGCCAAACCATAGAGCTTGACACAGAGGTTATTAAAGCTTATAAATTATTTTTTCTCAGCTGCGGCAGCGTCTTCCTTTTGAGGAAGCATTACATTGAAATCAGCCAGCAGCGGTTTTTCCTTTTCTACTTGGAACAGGAATACAAAGCGTGCAGCTGGAACCTTTTCGGAAGCCACTTGATACAGAAGAATATCTGCATTTTGATGTTTCTCAACTAAAATCAGATTGTTGGTATTAATTTTACCAAAATCCTTTTCGATTTGAGACTTGAAGTTAGTATAGGCTTTTTCATCCCAATTCTTCTTCATATCCTCATTCATAACAGCTGCTACAGATTTATAGTTTGAGCTATTCAGGAAGTTTTTAACAATTTTTTCTTGTGCATCAAGCACGGAGCCATTAGAAGCGCTGCAAACGGCACTGAAAGCCAGAGTCAGCACCATAACTACCATCATTAACATTTTTTTCATGGATATAATCCTCCTTAAAAGTGGTTAACACTAATTATAAACACTTACCCTTATTAAGGCAAGTTTCTAACTATAAAGTTTGCAAAAAATTCCAATTTGTAAACAAAAAAGTACTCCTTGCACAGCTTATAACCTTGTTTTATAATAAAATAAGTTCTTTGACTCATAGATGTACAAACCTTTTATAGAGACTTTTATTCTTAACACATCTAATAAGAAGCTATATATTGATTTAGACGTTATAAAGGAGAAGCACATGAATATTATAGTAATTGACGGACAAGGTGGCGGTATTGGCCGTTCTCTTGTAGAAGCACTTGTAAAGCGTTACCCCAACCATGAAATAGGTGCCATTGGTACCAACTCTACTGCTACAGCCAATATGCTTAAGGGAGGACCTTCCTTTGCTGCAACAGGAGAAAATGCAGCGGTGTTCAACGCGGGGCAAGCTGATATTATTATTGGACCTACAGGAATTGTTATGGCCAATGCTATGCATGGTGAAATTAGCCCTGCAATTGCAGCTGCCATTACCTCCAGTAAAGCCAAAATAATTCTTATTCCTATGAACCATTGTCGTGCTTATATTGCTGGTATTGAAGAACGACGCGTATCAGAATATCTGCAAGAGGCTTTAAACATGGTAGATAAATTGGTAAAGCAATAATAACGCCATTCCTCTAAAATATTATTTAAAATACACTAGATACATTGAATAAACAAGTTGTACACAAAAAGAATATTTTAAATAAATAGTTCTTGCTTCCCTATGCTGAATAGTCAAAGTATAGTGGAAGCATTTTCTTTATAAAAAATGACCGCAGACTAGCACTCTAATCTACGGTCATTAATTGTTTTATTGTTTTTCTAGGATTTACTTAACCTCTACATCAATTGCACCATTATTCAGCACAACCTCAACCTTATCGCCGGTTTTAATTTCACCGGCAACAATTTTACGGCCAAGAATGTTTTCAACAGTGTGTACAATCAAACGTTTCAGCGGACGAGCACCAAAGGCAGGATCAAAGCCAGCCTCTGCCAAATGAGCTACAGCTTCATCTTGATAGGTCAAGGTCAGTTCAAGCTGCTTGTTCAAGCGCTCACCCAGCTCATTAAGTACCAGTTTAACAATGTCTTTAATTTGTTCTGCCTGCAGCGGTTTGAAGACAACAATATCATCAACACGATTTAGGAACTCTGGACGGAAGAAATTCATCAGCATTTGCTGTAGCTGTTCTCTATCAATACTGCCCTGATGCTTCATAATCTCACTGCTGCCCAAGTTACTGGTCATGATAATTAAGGTGTTCTTGAAGTCAACATTGCGACCCTTACCGTCAGTTAAGCGTCCATCGTCAAGTACCTGTAAGAGTACGTTGAAGACATCTGCATGAGCCTTTTCAATTTCGTCAAGCAGAATTACGCTATAGGGATGGCGACGAACAGCCTCAGTCAGCTGACCACCTTCATCATAGCCAACATAGCCGGGAGGCGCACCAATCAGACGAGATACAGTGTGCTTCTCCATGTATTCGCTCATATCAATACGAATCATATTGCGTTCATCATCAAAAAGTACTTCTGCCAAAGTTTTTGCCAGCTCGGTTTTACCAACGCCAGTAGGACCAAGGAAGATAAAGGAGCCAATAGGACGGGACGGATCCTTAATGCCTGCGCGAGCACGAATAACAGCCTCGCTGACAGCCTTAACAGCTTCATCCTGACCAACTACACGATTATGCAGAATTTCCTCAAGATGGATAAGCTTATCACGCTCACCACCGCTTAAGCGGGAAACAGGAATACCGGTCCAGGTGCTAACAACCTTAGCAATATCCTCTTCGTCAACCTCTTCCTTAAGAAGTACGTTTTCATTTCCCTTGTCATCCTTAGCAGATAATGTAGACAGCTCCTTTTGCAAAGCAGGTAAACGACCATATTTCAGCTCAGCCAGCTTGTTCAAATCATAGTCACGCTCAGCCTGCTCCATTTGCTGTTTAACAGCGTCAATTTCTTTTTTAACCTCACGTACACGTGCAATAGAGGCTTTCTCCGCATCCCAGCGTTTTACTAGCTCGTCATTTGCTTCACGCAGGTTTTTCAGCTCTTCTTCAATCTTAGCTAAACGATCCTTAGACTGATCATCATCCTCTTTACCAAGGGCCTGAGCTTCAATTTCCAGCTGCAGGATTCTACGCTTGCTTTCATCAAGAGCAGTAGGCAAAGAATCAATTTCAGTACGCAAACGTGCTGCAGCCTCATCTACAAGGTCAATAGCCTTATCAGGCAGGAAACGGTCATTAATATAACGATTAGACATTACAGCGGCAGCTACCAAGGCAGCATCTTTAATACGCACGCCATGATGCACCTCGTAGCGTTCACGAAGACCACGCAAAATGGAAATAGTATCCTCAACGCCAGGCTCCTTAACCATTACTGGTTGGAAACGACGCTCCAAGGCACTATCCTTTTCAATATACTTACGATATTCGTTTAAGGTAGTTGCACCAATACAACGCAGCTCGCCACGAGCCAGCATAGGCTTTAAGATATTGCCTGCATCCATAGAGCCTTCGGCAGCGCCAGCACCAACAACAGTGTGCAGCTCATCAATGAACATAATAATTTGTCCGGCACTGTCACTTACTGCCTTCAAAACTTTTTTCAAACGCTCCTCAAATTCACCTCTAAACTTTGCACCAGCAACTAAAGCTGCCAGATCCAAGGAATACAGAGTTTTATTTTTTAAGCCCTCAGGTACATCACCGGCAACAATACGACGTGCCAAGCCTTCTGCAATTGCAGTTTTACCAACGCCAGGCTCACCAATAAGCACCGGATTGTTCTTTTTACGACGGCTCAGAATTTCTACCACACGACGAATTTCCTCATCACGTCCAATAACAGGGTCCAGCTTGCCTGCCTTTGCTTTGGCGGTCAAATCTTGACCAAATTTTTCCAAGGTCTTTTTAGTTTCTTCATCGCCAACAATATTTTGATAATTCATATAAGCGGCTTCAACCTTTTTCTTATCAATACCATATTTACGGAACAGTGATATTACATCACTATCACCATCAGAAGCAATAGCAGCTACTAATTGACCAATGTTTACTTCACCCTGAGTATTTTGATTCAAAATAGCCATAACTCTGGCAAAGCCTGTACCCATCATCAGCTGACGGTCCTGACCTTTAACGCCGGGAATTTTTTGCACCAATGCCTTAGCCTCTTGTGTAAAGGCAGCTTCGTCAATATGTAGGCTTTGCAGCAAATATTTAAAAAAGCCTTCGCCACCACACATAGCAGCAACTACATGAGCAGTAGTCAGCTCCTGATGGTAGTTCATAACAGCCTGCTGCTGTGCAGCCTCTAAAATACTTTTAATTTCTTCACTGTAGCGTTCGTTCATAGCGCTACACCTCCTCACTATATACCAATATGGATAATATTATAATTTAATCAGGAGTTCTTCACTCCTCACATTTTCAATTATATCAGTAAAAGTCAAAAAGTCAAATGCTTTTCTATGACGTTTTTGTAAATTATAGCCACAAACTGGTTGACACATAGGTCATGTTGTGTCAATATATATCTTGTCATTTTTTATGACATATATAAAGATAAAAGTTTTAAAATTATCAAATAATTATCAAATATTTATTCTTTTGTTTTACAAATGAGGAGGTCCTGTTACTATGTCACCCACATCACTTTTGCGCGGTATAGGACTGCTTTTATTCCTACAATGGATTAGCACTCTAATTATTTCCGCCTTAGGAGTACCCTTTCCACCTGCCCTATTAGGCATGCTTTTCTTAGTAGCTTTACTGGC
>USBG01000077.1 GCA_900552855.1 uncultured Phascolarctobacterium sp.
TGAGAGACAATAGAATATGGTTTGGAAAAAATGGGAATAATGTCCCAAGAAAGAAAACATTTTTGAGCGAAGTTCAAGATGGAGTTGTACCGATGACAACTTGGGGCTACAAAGAAGTTGGATCTAATCAAGATGCTAAAAAAGAAGTTAAGGCTATTAATCCAGAGCACCCTTTTTCTACTCCTAAACCTGAAACGCTTTTACAACGTATTATTCACATTGCTACTAATCCTAACGACCTTGTTCTCGATTCTTTCCTTGGTTCTGGTACAACAGCAGCTGTAGCTCACAAAATGGGCAGAAGATACATCGGTATTGAAATGGGAGACCATGCGTATACTCATTGTAAGGTTAGAATGGACAAGGTGATAGCTGGTGATGATGCAGGTGGTATTACAAAATCAGTTAACTGGCAAGGCGGTGGTGGCTATCGCTTTTATGAGCTTGCGCCTTCTTTGATTTTAGAGGATGCTTTTGGTGAGATGGTTATAAATAAGGAGTATAACGCAGATATGCTTGCTGCTGCTGTTGCGTTACATGAAGGCTTTGTTTATGCGCCTGACAAGGAAAAGTTTTGGAAGCAGGCTAAGGCAAATGAAAACAGCTATTTGCTTACTACAACTCGTTGCGTAACAAAAGAGTTTTTAGATTCCATTCGTTCTACTATGGATGAAGGCGAGTTTTTGATTATTGCTTGCAAATCCTTTATTTCTGGTGTTGATAAGCTTTACTCAAATATCAGCGTTAAAAAGATTCCGCAAATGCTTTTAAATAACTGTGAATTTGGCAAGGAAGATTATAATTTAAATATTGTTCATCCACCTGTTTACGATGATTGTGAGGTTGAGGAAGATGAGTAAGGCTGCTTTTTTAGAATATACGGTAGACTATATTAGTGGCGCAATGTCGCTTAGAAAACCGCAAAAAGAGTCCTTGGTTCGTTTGGATAACATTCTTAGTCACGTAAAACTTAATAAATCTAACGATATTTTAGATTCTCTGAAAGAAGTTAATACGCTTTACCCAACATGCACAAGTTTTGAACGTAATTTTATGTCTATGACCTTTGCTTTGGCCACCGGTGTTGGTAAAACAAGACTTATGGGTGCTTTTATAGCGTATTTATATACAAATAAGGATATTCATAATTTTTTTGTAGTTGCACCCGGAACTACAATTTACGAAAAGCTTATTGATGATTTAGGCAATCCAGGTAATCCTAAGTATGTTTTTAAAGGACTTAGCTGTTTTGTTAATCCACCTAATATCATTACAGGCGGGGATTATTTAGAGAGCAATGCCTTTGAATCTAATATCAATATCTATATTTTTAATATTGATAAATTCAATAAAGAAGGTTCTAAGATGCGTGCAATTAACGAGACTTTTGGCGAATCTTTTTACCAAAAGCTTTCTTCTTTATCTGATTTGGTTGTTATAATGGATGAATCTCATCATTATAGAGCTGAACAAGGTGCTGCTGCGATTGACGATTTAAAACCTGTAATGGGATTGGAATTAACAGCTACTCCTGTAGTGATGAAAAATACTAAGGCTATTTTATTTAAAAATGTCGTATATGAATATCCTTTATCTCAATCTATTGCAGATGGATATACAAGAACTCCTTTTGCAATGGCACGTACTGATTTAGAAGCATATAATTTTGGTGATGAACAAATAGATAAGCTTATGTTGGCTGATGGTATCAAAAGACATGAGGAGTATAAGGTTCAGTTAGCTACTTATGCTGCTAATAATAACAAGCCTTTGGTAAAACCGTTTGCAATGGTTGTATGTAAGAACACTGACCATGCAAATTGGGTTTATGAATACATTACTTCGGATGAGTTTTTTGGTGGAAAGTATAAAAATAAGACCATAGTTGTTCATTCTAAGCAAAGAGGTGCAGCTGCAGAGGCAAGTATGCGTGCTTTACTTAGTGTTGAAAGAACAGATAATCCTATTGAAATTGTCATCCACGTTGATAAGCTTAAAGAAGGATGGGACGTCAATAACCTATATACTATTATTCCTTTGCGTACTGCAGCTTCTAAAGTGTTACGTGAACAAATGGTGGGTAGAGGATTGCGTTTGCCTTATGGAGAACGTGTTGGCGATGAAAATTTAGATTCTGTAACTTTAACGGCCCACGATAAGTTTAAAGAAATTATAGATGAAGCTAAAAAGGGTGATTCTATATTTAAAGCTGGAAATGTTATAGTAGTGAAAAATGAAGAAGAAAATCTTACCAGTACTCAGGTACAGCAAAACATGTTCGAGGACCAAGATAGTGATTTGAATAGCATTTATCAATGTACTGATATGGATAAAAATAATTCTAACGATGTTTTGTTGGCTAGGTTTATTGAGACCGTAAATAGTGTAGCAAGAGACACTATAAACCAATATGGTGAAGAGTTGAGTCGTTTTGGTGAAAAACAAGACGCACAGGAGGTAAGTAAGCAGAAGAAGTCTGAAACTACAGCAAAAGTAATAGAGCAAATTGTTAAAGACAAGGATTTAGCTGAAATTTATAATGAAAATACCAATTCGTTATTTAATTTTATTGATGTTAAAGTGGAAAAGGCCATAGTAAAAAGTATTGAAAAGTTCATACCGATTCCAAGAATTAAAATTACGGATGATGGTGTTGAAGATTGTAAATTTTTAGACTTTGACTTAGATGTTTCTGTATTTAGGCATGTACCAACGGAAAGTAGCATTATACTTCAAAATTTAGAAAACTTATCAGATTATTAGTGGTAACTCTATTAATTTTGAAGAATATATTCCTGAAAGAGAAATTTTGGCAGAGCTTCGGAAAAAGCCAGAGGTTGATTATGAAAGCTATAGCGAGTTAATTCAAAAATTGATTAACACTGTAATTCATCATTATGAGTTTCAGTATAAAACTCAGGGTATGAAAAATATTGTAATGATGAATAAACTAGATATAGCTAGAAAAATCTATGAGCAAATGATGCAGCATTTCTATGTTGGTAGTGGCTTGATTAATGAAGAGGTTGTAGATGTGTGTAACAGAAATATAGCACCGCATTACACTTCAAGAAAAGAACTGGATTTGCACGATACTTTTGAAGCCAAAGAAATAGGTTCTATTTTGTTTACTGGTATTAAGTATGGTGTGCACGACAGGGCTAAATTTGACAGTAAACCAGAACGAGATTTTGCAGCTATTTTGGAATATGAAGGCAATGCAGGCAACGTAATTCAATGGTTAAGACCTGCTCCTATGGAGTTTAATATTACATATAATCGTGGAAAACGTTATGAACCAGACTTTGTTGTTGAAACAAAAGATGTGATTTATCTGGTTGAGATTAAAGGTGAAGATAAGCTTTATGATCCTGATGTAATTGCTAAAAAAGAGCGTAGTAAGAAATATTGTGAAACAGTTACTGCGTGGAATACTGCAAATGGTTATAAGCCTTGGAAACATTTATTTATTCCTTCCATGTCTGTTAAAGTTACGAGTACATTAGCTGCATTAGCCGCTGTGTTTGTGGTTGAATAACAGATACCGCTGTTTTGGAAACATTTTTACTATTCTTTTTCCTCTACTACAAGGATTTTTCCTAAACCTGTAGAATACCATATTCATAAGATTTTAATTCATCGGAGGTACATATTATGGGATTCTTTTTTGATTCACCAGAGGAAAAGGCACAAAAGGCTGCTAAAAAGATGGCATTGGATAATTTTCCTATATATTTTACCGCTGCAGTAGATTTTGATTATAAGATTGTGCATGGCGGTATTTATTCCTGGTGTATTAATAATGATTTTAAAAAGGCGCATAATTACGTGTTGGATCAAATTAAGGAGAGCGCGTTTAATTGTGGCGCTGATGCTATTATTGATGTAAAATTTAATATTACCGAAGGCAACAATAACTGTATGGAAGGCACTGGTACTCCTTACAGCGTTGTTCATGCCACTGGTGTTGCCGTTAAACGCAAATAGCAAAAAATCCGAAGCCTAGTTTTTATACTAAGCTTCGGATTCGTTTTTTTATTAGTCTTTGAATGCGGTTTCCAGATAGTCGCAGCATTCTTCGATTTGGTCAAGCTTAAGCTCTTCCATTTTGCCTGCGTCAGCTGCAGCTGCAATGGAGGGGTCAATGGGCAGACGTGCCAAAATTTTGAGGCCATAGGCATCAGCAGTTTCTTGCAGATGGCTGGGGCCAAAGATTTCGTAGTCCTTGCCGTTGTCCGGGCAGTGGAAGTAGGAGTAGTTTTCTACCAGGCCCAGGATGGGTACATTCATCATTTTTGCCATGTTTACAGCCTTGGCTACAATCATGGATACCAGCTCTTGAGGAGAGGTTACAACGATGATGCCATCAACAGGCAGGGATTGGAATACGGTAAGAGGAACGTCGCCTGTTCCAGGAGGCATGTCTACAAACATGTACTCAATATCAGTCCAGATTACGTCGCTCCAAAATTGCTTAACCATGCCTGCGATAAGGGGACCACGCCATACAACGGGGTCTGCTTCATCCTTCAGAAACATGTTGGCAGAGATTACTTCAATACCGCTTTTGCTGAATTGGGGCATAATGCCGATTTCGCTGGCTTTAGCCTTGCCTGTAATGCCCAGGGTGCGTGCCATGGAGGGGCCGGTAATATCTGCATCAAGCACGGCGCTTTGTTTGCCACGGCGCTGCATAGCGGATGCCATAAGGCCTGTTACCAAGGACTTGCCTACGCCGCCTTTACCGCTGACGATACCAATTACTTTTTTTACGGTGCTCATATCGTTGAGCTTTACAGAAAAGTCTGTAGGAGCTTGGTGAGCGTGTTCACAACCTTCGCAGCTGCTACGGCCGCAGGAAGAGTCATTACATTTTCTTTCTTCTGTCATATTATCACCTAATTAGTCGTATTGAGGCTTGGCAGTAGGGTGATGCCAAAGGCCTACCATAATATTATAGCATAAATAGGTATATAGGCTCAAATTTTTTGACATATGCCATTTTAGAGCAATAAAAAAGGACTGCCGAAGCAGTCCTTGTGTTGTTTTAGCTTATTTGCTGCCCAATACAGCCTTTAAGATGTAGCCCAGTACGATGCCGCCAAAGCAGGGCAGTACCCAGCCGAAGCCGATTTCGTACAGAGGAATAACCTTAGCCAGGAAGGTGTTTACAGCGCCAGTATCGATGCCTGCAGCGCGCAGACCATCAAAGATGGAGAAGATTGTGGTTAAAATCATGGTGCTGCGGAAGATGTATTTGTCGCCGTGGAAGATGTTTTTGCATACGTTTAAGAGTACCATAGCAATGGTGATGGGGTACAGGATGCAAAGAACAGGGATGGAGAATTGGATGATATTGCTAAGGCCAACGTTGGAGATGGCAAAGCTGAATACGCAAATACCGGTTACGAAGGTGTGATAGGATACCTTGCCGCCAGTAAGCTTTTCAAAGTAAGAGGAGATGGCAGTGGTCAGACCAATGCTGGTGGTGATGCAGGCAAAGAAGATGATGGTTGCCAGAACGATTTTGCCAAAGCCGCCAAAGTAATGAGCGGAGATGATGTTCAGCATTTGACCACCGTTGGTTGCACCGCTGATGATGGATACGCTGGTTGCGCCGGTATAAGCCAGTGCAGCATAGATAGCGCCCAGGCAGCCTGCAGCGATGAAGCCAGCTTTGATGCAAAGGCTGGTCAGCTCTTTTTGGTCGGTTACGCCTTTGCCTTCAATAGCCTTGATGGCAGCAGCACCAAAGAGCAGGGATGCCAAAAGGTCCATGGTGTTATAGCCTTCTACAAAGCCTTTGAAGAAGGGAGCAGTTGCATAATCACCTACGGGAGCTTGGGTGGTGCCTACAGGGCTGAATACAGCTGCAGAAATAAGGATTGCCAAGCTGCCAAGCAGGATGGGGGTCATAACCTTACCAATGTTGTCTACAATCTTAGAGGGATTGATGGACATAAAATAGGTTAAGGCAAAGAAGAATAAAGAGTAAGCAGCTAAGCCCATGTCTTGATAGGAAGCAGGCAGCAGGAACATGATGCCTGTGTCATAGGAGGTTGCTGCAGTACGAGGAATTGCAAACAGGGGACCAATGGTCAGGGCGCAGAGCAGTGTTACTGCACGTGCATAGGTGGGGGATACGGGCATTGCCATGCCATCCGGGTCCTCGTGGCGGTTAATAGCCATTGCTAATACACCAAGTAGGGGGAAGCCTACACCAGTGATGCAGAAGGCAAGGGTTGCCATAACCAGGTTGTCACCGGACATTTGACCCAGGATTGGCGGGAAAATGAGGTTACCGGCACCAAAGAAGAATGAGAAAAGCATTAAGCCAATTGGCAATACTAAGGATGCGTTACTTTTGTGCATAATTGTCTCCTTTTTTGAATAGATTTTGTTTCCGCAAATTTATAATATATACATGGTATTATACGAAAATTTTAGAAATTTTGCAATTACTTAGTGAAATTTATTTAATAAAAGAACCTGTGTCCTTTTGTGGAGCACAGGTTCAATTTTTTTATTTATTTGCTTGCTACAGCCTTCCAGATAAAGCCTACAAGAATGCCAGCTATACAGGGAGCAACCCAACCGAAGCCAATGCTGTACAGGGGGATGTATTGAGCGAAGAAGCTGTTAAGGCCTTCGCTGGTCATACCCAAGGTACGCAGACCGTCTACGATAGCAAAAATAGTTGTAAATGCCATTGCCGGACGGAAGATTTTTGGATCGCGTTTAAAGATGCCGCTGCCTAAGTTAAGCAGTACCAGTACGATGGTGATGGGATAGAGCATGCACAGTACAGGAATGGAAATCTTGATGATGTTGCCCAAACCAAAGTTGGAAATTACGAAGCTGAACATGCAGATAGCCGCTACAAAACGCTCGTATTGGATTTTTTCCTTGCATACGATGGTGAAGTAGCCGGATACGGAGCTGGTTACGCCAATACTGGTGGTAAGGCAGGCAAAGAAGATAATCAGTGCCAAAATGATTTTACCGCCCCAGCCCATGTAGTGGATGGTGATTTGGCTAAGCATTTGACCGCCGTTTTCCATCATGCCTAAAAGCGCCACGCTGGTAGCGCCCATATAGGTCAGTGCGCCATAGATAACCATCAGGAAGGAGGCTGCAATGATGCCGGAGTAAATACATACCTTAGTCAGCAGCTTGTGGTCCAGGATACCCTTGCCTTCGATGGCGTTAATAGCAGCAGCGCCAAAGAGCAGGGATGCCAAAAGGTCCATGGTGTTGTAGCCTTCAACAAAGCCCTTAAAGAAGGGGATGGTTGCATATTCTCCTACAGCAGGCTGAATTTCGCCCATAGGCTCGTATACTACATAAGCAATAAGGATTGCCAGGCAGGTCAGCAGCATAGGAGTAAGCACCTTGCCGATATGGTCCAAAAGCTTGGACGGGTTAACGGACAGCACGTAGGTTAACAGGAAGAACAAGAATGAGTAAACCGCAAGGGCAATTGTTTCAAAGCCGGTTGGTATAAAGGCCAGAATGCCGGTATCAAAGGAAACTGCCGCAGTACGGGGGATTGCAAAGAGAGGTCCTATTGTCAAAGAGCAGATAATAATAACTGCTTTTGCATAATAGGAATGCACCGGGTTCGCCATGCTTTCCGGATTGTCGCTTCTATT
>USBG01000078.1 GCA_900552855.1 uncultured Phascolarctobacterium sp.
CAGTTTGGGACTGCATAAAGAATATTGAAGGTATGTTTACCACAGAAGAAGTTGCTGCAATGGTAGGTATCTCTCGTGTATCTATTCGTAAATACTTGGAGTTTTTGAAAACATTGCATCTCTTAAAGCTGGATTTACATCGTGGTTCTGTTGGCAGACCTGTTTACAAATATCTGTGTCTTGATAAGCACAGTGATGTTTTAAAGGCCTATATTCAATAATAGGCAGAAGGAAGATTATAAAATGATTGATCCAATAAAAATACTTGGTGTTCCTGTTCATCCCTATACTATGCAGGGGGCGGTTAACGAATTAGAGCAGCGTTTGTTAGCAAAGCAAAAAACCTTTGTTGTTACTGCTAATGCAGAAATCATTATGATGTGCCAGGAAAATGCGGAATATAATCGTATTGTTGGCAGTATCGCCGATTTAGTTCTTGCAGATGGTGCTGGAGCAGTATGGGCTGGTCGTCATTTAGGTCATAATGTTCCTGAGCGTGTTGCTGGCTTTGATCTTTATAATGAACTCTTAAAGCTGGCTGCTGAAAAGGGCTATACATCTTATTTCTTCGGCGGTTCTCCTGGTGTAGCCGAGGCTGCAAAGGCTAAAGCCGAAAGCATGTATCAAGGTGTTACTGTAGTGGGATGCCATGATGGCTATTTTAAGCCAGAGGATGTTCCACAAATCATTGAAGAAATTAACTCCTCCGGTGCAGAAATGCTTTTTGTTGCTCTTGGTGCTCCTAAGCAGGAGCGTTGGATTGTTGAAAACATGGACAAGCTAAAACCTTCCATTCTTATGGGCATAGGTGGCAGCTTTGATGTGTTAGCAGGAAAGATGGAGCGCGCACCTAAATGGATGCAGGATGCTTCTTTAGAATGGGCTTTTAGATTATACAAGCAGCCAAGCCGCTTCATGCGTATGATGGCATTGCCTAAGTTCGTTCTAAAGGTAGTGTTTTCTGGAAATAAATAATATTTTATGTACATTATACTTTTCCTAAGTTTTAAATAGTCATAGTATATGGACAGGTCTTTTGAATGAAGATTTAACTAGTATTTTACTTGACTTATTCTATTGAATTGTGTTAAAAAGCTTACGAAAAAATAGACAAAATATTAATATTATATTATAATTATGTGATGGAATGCTCTTCCATCACATTTTTATGTTAGCAGAGTGTAATTCCTCTAAATCTATGCAAAGGAAGCGAGGCTTTATATGTTTATTGTAAAAGAAGGTTATCCATATATTATAGTTTCTTTGATTTTGGCAGCCATTGTATATTTCTTTTTTGGTGCATACTGGGCAGTAATTCCAGTAGTGTTAGCAATTTATTTTGCATATTTTTTCCGTGATTTTAATCGCTCTATGCCTTATGATCCGGATATTTTATATTCTCCAGCAGATGGTACTGTAATGGGTGTTGAGGAAATTTTTGATGATGAATACTTAAATGAACCTGCATTAAAGCTTACCATTTTCTTATCTGTATTTAATGTCCATGTAAACCGCAGTCCTATTGATGGTGAAATTAAGTATCAACGTTATACCTGTGGTCAATTTGTACCGGCTTATGCTAAGGAAGCATCCTTTGAAAATGAGCGTCATGCCATTGGTATGGATAATGGTCGTATGCGTGTTTTGGTAATTCAGGTTGCAGGTCTTCTTGCTCGTCGAATCGTGTCTTGGGTGAGTGTTGGTCATGATCTGAAGCAAGGTGAACGCTACGGTATGATTAAATTTGGTTCTAGCACAGAGCTTATAGTACCGCGTAATGTTGAAATTACCGTTAAGAAGGGTGATACTGTTGTTGGTGGTATTACTGTTGTCGGAAGGGTGAAAAAATAATGGATATTCGTCGTCTTGTACCTAATAGTATCAGTTCTATGAGCTTGATTTTTGGTATTCTTGCAATTTTTAAAACTTTTGAGGGCGATTTTTTCTATGCTCCTATTTTTATCGTAGTTGCTGCTATTTTTGACTCCCTTGATGGTCGTGCTGCACGTGCTCTTGGTGTAGGTGGAGGCGATTTCGGCAAAGAAGTAGATTCTTTATGTGATATGTCTTCCTTTGGTGTTGCTCCTGCTATTATGATTTACCAATATGGTATGACAGAGTTAGGTATCGTTGGACAAGTAATTGCTGCTTGCTTTGCAATTGGCGGTTGCATGCGTCTTGCACGTTTTAATGTTAACACTGCTACCGTTAAAGGGTACTTCCAGGGTATGCCTATTCCTGCAGGTGCTTGTGTTTTATCCTCATATGTTGTTTCTGGCTATAGCTTTAGTGCAGAGGTTGTTGCTGCATTAACCTTTGCTATCGCTGTAATTATGTACAGTAATGTAAGATTTCCAGACTTTAAGGGTAAAGGTAATCCTATGTATATGCCACCGGTTATCATTGCTGTTGTACTTGGTGCTGCTTTACTTTACACCAATCCTAGCGGCTGGCCCTTTGCTGCAATGTTCACCTATACCGCTGCCGGCGTTATTAATTACGTTTACCGTGCTGTAACCGGCAAGAATAAATAACAGAGCCCGCATTAAAACGGGGGAGTGAAGGAGATTTTTATGCATACTATTTTCGATATAGTCATGATACCTTTGCAGCTTCTGATCATATTCTTCACATTGTACTATTTCTTTGTTTCCTGGTTTGGCTTGTTTGGTAAGAAAAAGGAAGTAAAGATTTACAATGAAAGCAAAACATTTGCTTTGATTGCCTGTGCTCATAATGAGCAGGCTGTAATTGCACAGCTTGTAGACAATTTAAGGCGTCTTAATTATAATGACGCACTGTATGATATTTTCGTAGTTGCAGATAACTGTGATGACAAAACAGCTGAGGTTGCTCGTAATGCAGGTGCGCTTGTTCATGAGCGTTTCAGCGAAGACGGCAAGGGCAAAGGCTTTGCTATGGCATGGATGTTTGAACGTCTATTTAAGATGGACCGTAAATATGATGCTGTTTGCATTTTTGATGCAGATAACCTAGTACATCCTGACTTTTTAAAAGAGATGAACAGTCGTCTCTGCAATGGCGAAAGAATTATTCAGGGTTATATTGATGCTAAGAATCCTACTGATACATGGGTAAGTGGTGTTTTTGCTATCTCCTTCTGGATAGTAAACCATGTATGGAGCCTTGCAAAATATAATATGGGCTTGAGCTGCTGCTTGGGCGGTACTGGTATGTGCTTTGATACTGATGTTTTGAAACGTTATGGTTGGCGTGCAACATGCTTAACCGAGGATATGGAGTTTACTATTCAGGCAATGATGGAAAATATTCCTACAACCTGGGCACATGATGCCATTATCTATGATGAAAAGCCATTAACCTTCATGCAATCCTGGAATCAACGTAAGCGTTGGTCACAAGGTCACTTTGATGTTGCAGATCGTTATCTCATTCCCATGATTAAGAAGGCTATTAACGAGCGCAACATTGTTATGCTTGATTGCTCTGTTAACCTTATTCAACCATACTTTTTAATGGTTTCAACCTTCTTTATTTTCTGCAGTTACATCTATAATTTTGTACCCTTTTATACCAATATTATCTATAAAGTGATTCCATTAGAGGTTTGGACCTTAGTTGGTGTAGGTCAATACATTTTCCCTGTAGCTGTATTGTGGAAAATTAGAGCTTCATTTAAGTCTTGGCTCTATTTGTTACTGTATCCTTTGTTTATTTATAGCTGGGTTCCCATCACTGCTTTAGGATGGTGGCATCGTAAAGAGCATGACTGGTGTCATACACTTCATACTCGTGGAATTGGCTTTGATGATGTTATTATTCCAGAGGATGCTGTAAACGATGGACCTAAAGAAGTTATCTTTAAAAAATAATAGATTTCAATTAAGAGACTATTCTTACTAGAATGGTCTCTTTTCGTATATATAGAGTTAGAACACTTTATTTTAGTGCGGAAATATGCTAAAATTATGGTGTATGATTGGTTAAACTTCCCAATATTTTGACTGTGATATTTTTATGAATGGAGCTTTCAAAGATAGGAGGATATCTTTAGAATATATATTTAGCTAGTGTAAATATATTAAGTTATTCTTAGTGGAATTCAAATAATAGGAGGATTATTTATGCGTAAAATAGCTATTATTGGTGGTACTGGTTTTGGTAGCCCCGAGGTTTTAGGTGTAAAATTTGATAAACAAATCGTTCATACTCCTTATGGTGATGCATTATGCCATGTAGGTGAAATGGCTGGTAATCAGGTCGTATTTATTACTCGTCATGGAATGGGTCATAAAATTGCACCTCATAAGGTGAATTTCCGTGCTAATATTTGGGCGTTAAAAAGTCTTGGTACTGAAGAAATCTTTACAACTACTGCTGTAGGCTCTTTAAATCCGGAAATGACTGCAGGTCATTTTGTCGTATGCGACAATGTTCTGGATTTTACTAAAAGTCGTATTAACACCTTTTATGATACAGAGGAGCGCGGTGTAGTTCATGCTGATTTCACTAATCCTTATTGTCCTGTTATGCGCCAACGTGTAATTAACTGCTTGAAAAAGACTGATATTCCTTTACACGAGCATGGTGTATATGTTGCTACAGAAGGTCCTCGTTTCGAATCTGCTGCTGAAATTAAGGCCTACAGAATGATGGGCGGCGATTTAGTTGGTATGACTGGTATGCCTGAAGCCATTTTAGCTAGGGAAGCAGAAATGTGCTACTGCACCTGCTCTATTGTTACTAATATGGCTGCTGGTATTTCTAAGACACCACTTTCTCATATGGAAGTTGTAGAGGCTATGACTAAGAGCATTAGCAATATGGAGAAGCTGATTGCAGCATTCATCACTAATAATGAGAAAATTGAGTGTGGCTGTGGCTGTCATGATGCTCTGAAGGAATTTGGTGGATTTAAGCTGTAATACTCATTACGTGAGGATGTGAAGCCATGATAGAAACAATGCACTGGGAAAATGGCAAGCTAATGCTGTTAGACCAAACAAAGCTGCCACAATCTACGGAAATTATTGTTTGTGAAGATTATAAGCGTGTAAAAATTGCCATTGAACGTTTAGAGGTTAGAGGAGCGCCAGCAATTGGTGCAGCAGCTGCTTATGCCATGATTTTGGGTGCTAATGAAGCTGCAAGGCATCCAGATTTTTTGGGAACTTTAGAAAAAATAAAGGATGACCTTATTGCCGCACGTCCTACCGCAGTTAACCTGGCATGGGGTGCCAATAAAGTATACGCTTTAGCTGCAGAGCTACATAAACAAGAGCAAGCACCTTTTGTAATAATTGGAGAGCTTGAACAGCTTGCTGGCAAAATTTATGCAGATGATATTGCTACCTGTAAAAAAATGGGAGAATATGGTGCCGCCGTGCTTCCAGATAAGGCTGTAGTTTTGACTCATTGCAACGCAGGTGCGTTAGCTACGTGTGGTTGGGGCACAGCACTAGGTGTAATTCGTGAAGCATACAAGCAAGGTAAACTGAAAATGGTCTATGCTGATGAAACACGACCTCTGCTTCAGGGCGCAAGATTGACCGCCTATGAGCTATGTGAGGATGATATTCCTGTTACACTCATCACTGATAATATGGCTGCCTGGTCTATGAAAACAAAGGGAATCAACGCCGTTGTTGTAGGTGCAGATAGAATTGCTGCCAATGGTGATACTGCTAATAAAATTGGCACCTATGGTGTTGCATTAGCTGCAAAAGCTCATAATATACCATTTTATATTGCTGCGCCAGTTAGTACCTTTGATTTTACTATTACCGATGGTAGCCAAATTCCTATTGAGGAACGTAAGGGCGTTGAAATTAAACAGTTCCGTAGTGAGATAACTGCTCCTGATAAGGCTATGACATTTAATCCAGCATTTGATGTAACTCCAGCAGAGCTAATTGCTGGTATTATTACGGAGTATGGCGTGATAACTGCGCCTTATATAGAAAATATTAAGAAATTACAAGAACAATCCAAGGAGGAAAAATAATTCATGGAAAGTATGATTAAAGACATTAACTTAGCACCTCTGGGTCATCAAAGAATAGCTTGGGCTAAGGAATATATGCCTTTGTTAAATATCCTTAACGAAAAATATAGTGTAGAAAAGCCTTTTTCTGGTTTAAACATGATTGTAACCATTCATTTGGAGGCAAAAACAGCTTATTTGGCACAGGTTCTGAAAAACGCTGGTGCTAATGTAGTGGTAACTGGTAGCAATCCTCTTTCTACTCAAGATGAGATTGCTGCAGCGTTAGTTGATAGTGGTATTACTGTTTTTGCAACTCATGGCTGCACTAATGAAGAATATGATATGTATCTTCGTGAAGCATTGAAGGTAGAGCCTGACCTGATTATTGATGATGGTGGTGACCTTGTAAATATGCTCCATGGCGAGCGTCGTGACCTTATTGAAAAGCTGATTGGTGGTAGTGAAGAAACTACTACCGGTGTACATCGTCTGAAGGCTTTAGAGGCTGCTAATCATCTGGCATTCCCCATGATTGCAGTTAACGATGCATATTGCAAATACCTGTTTGACAACCGCTATGGTACTGGCCAATCCTCTCTTGATGGTGTTATTCGTACTACTAATATGTCTATCGCTGGCAGAACCGTTGTTGTTGCTGGCTATGGCTGGTGCGGTAAGGGTGTAGCTATGCGTGCTAAAGGCATGGGTGCAAACGTTATTGTAACCGAGGTTGATCCCATTAAAGGCGTAGAAGCTGTATTTGATGGTTTCCGCGTAATGCCTATGCAGGAAGCTGCTAAAGAAGGCGATATTTTTATCACTGTTACTGGCTGCAAAGACGTCATCACTAAGTCTCATATGGAAGTTATGAAGAATGGTGCCGTAATGTGTAATGCTGGTCATTTTGATGTTGAAGTTAATAAAGATCATCTAGAAGAGCTGTCCGTAAAAGAGCCTTATGAGGTTCGTAAAAATATCATGACCTACACTATGGCTGATGGTCGTAAGCTGAACCTGCTTGGTGAAGGTCGTCTTGTTAACTTGGCTTGTGGTGACGGTCATCCAATCGAAGTTATGGACCTGTCCTTTGCAATGCAGTTCCTGGCAATGAAGTACCTGCTTGACCATAAGGGAACCATGGATAATAAGGTATACGTTCTGCCTGAAGAGCTAAATACTGAAGTTGCTGCCTTGAAGCTGACTGCTATGGGTGCAGGTATTGATACTTTGACTGAAGAACAAAAGGCTTATTTAGCTGCTGAATAATTAAAATGCTTATGGGACTGCTCAAAAAAGGGCGGTCCCAATATCTATGTCGCTTTCAAATGTATTAGAAAGCAAGGGAGCATGATGAAGTTAGAAGAAATTTTAAAAAATGATATAGTCGATATGGGTAAACAGCTGATTACTAAAAATCTTGTGGCAGGCTCATGGGGAAATATCAGTTGTATTGTAGATGAAAACTCTATGGCTATTACTCCTTCTGGTATGGGCTATGCAAAGCAAAGAGCTGAAGATATAGTAATTATTGACTTTGATGAAAATGTCATAGAAGGTAAACATATTCCTTCTTCGGAAGCCAAGCTTCACAGTGCTATTTATAAAGCATGTCCAGAAGCAAGAGCTATCATCCATACCCATAGTATTTAT
>USBG01000079.1 GCA_900552855.1 uncultured Phascolarctobacterium sp.
AGGGAAAAATACGGCGCATCAAGGCGCTGTTTCCGGCTGAGATCTATCCGCTTGCGGGCGGACGGACCGATGTCTCCTCGACGGCAATCCGCGCACAGATCCGCATGACAGGTGAATGTCCCGCCATGCTCCCGGGCGAGGTGTGGGAGCTGATCAAACGCTATCATCTGTACGGCGTATCGAATTTGGGAGAATAAAAATGGAACAGCATGAGATTCGTAAACGATTAAAAAAAGAGTTGGATAAGGGACGGTATGAGCACACGAAAGGTGTCATGTATACCGCCGGATGTATGGCGATGGCTTATGAGACATCGATCGAGCAGGCGATGCTCGCAGGTCTGCTCCACGATTGTGCCAAATGTATTCCGGACGATGAGAAGCTTCAGATCTGTGAGGAACATGACATTCCCATCAATGCCGTAGAATATGAGAGCCCGTTTCTGCTGCATGCCAAGCTGGGAGCTTATAATGCACGTCACAAATACGGCGTAGATGATGAAGAAATTTTAAAGGGTATTTTATACCACACAACTGGTGCTGCTGATATGACAGAGCTGGCCAAGGTTGTTTATCTGGCTGATATGCTGGAGCCGGCCAGGGATTTTCCTGGTATTGAGGAGCTGCGTAAGCAGGCCTTTAAGGACCTTGACAAGGCTATGCTGATAGCCTATGACAGCACTATGCGTTATCTTTTAGATAGCAGGCTGCTGCTGCATCCTCGCTGCATTGAAGGCTATAATCAGCTGCGTATGCAGGCAAAAAAAGAATAATTTAGCAGGAGATATATATGGAAGAAAATATGGAGCCAAGACCGGAGCGTCCACATCGCATTAAGCGCAAGTTTAGATGGGGAAAATTTATTGTTCTAGTTTTGGTTATGGTGCTTTTTGCTGCCGCTCTGTTTAAGGGGTCTGTATTTGTTTATAATACATTTATTGATCCTTCCCATGGTAGTGTACATGTAACTGCGGCTAATGACTCTATTAAGAGTGATAAAAAGCTTAATGAGCGTATTAATATCCTGCTTTTGGGTATTGATGATGGTGACAGCGAGGCTGCGGAATACGAGCCTAAGCGTACTGACGCTATTATCCTGCTGAGTATTGACCCTAAGGAAAACCTGGTAAGCGTGCTTTCTATTCCTCGTGATACTAAGGTTATATTGCCAGGTCACCGCGACCCTGATAAAATTAATGCAGCCTATGCTTATGGTGGCAAGGTAATGGCTAAGCAGACTGTAGCCAATTTGCTGCAGGTGCCTATTCACTACTATGCCTTAGCTAACTGGCAGGCGTTTATTGATGTGGTTGATCTTATTGGCGGTGTAGATATTTACGTTGATAAGGATATGTACTACGAAGATCCTTATGCTGATTTGGTTATTGATATTAAGCATGGCTATCAGCACATGGACGGTAAAACTGCAGGCAAGTATGTGCGTTTCCGTTCTGATGAGCTGGGTGACATTGGTCGTGTGCAGCGTCAGCAAAAGTTTTTGAAGGCTGCAGCGGAGCAAATGTTCTCCATTCAGAATGTAGGCAAAATTGGCAATTTATTAAGAACACTTGATAAGCATATTGATACGGACCTTAATACTACCACTATGATTAAGGCGGCCAACAGCTTTAAGCTGTTTGGTGATGATAAGGTAAGAAGCTGCATGCTCTATGGTCAGTTTGACGATAGCAGCGGTGTAAGCTATTGGGCTGCAGATAGGGAGTCCATCAACAAATCCTTAGATGAGCTAGGAATTCCTCACTTGAAGGAAGACGAAACAGAAGAAACTGAAGAAGAATAAAACGGATATTATTCACACAAAGGAGGAGAATACATGAACATTAAAGAAAAAGCAATGAAAATGGCAGGCTTTGCCAACGACAAAAAGGCTAATGATATTTTACTGCTGAACATGGAGGGTTTATCTCCTGTAACTGACTATTATGTTATTTGCAGTGCATCCAATGCTAACCTGGTAAAGACAATTGTTGACAATATTGAAGACGAAATGGCTAAGCTGGAAATTTTTCCGACTCATAAAGAAGGCTATGCTGAAGGCCGCTGGGTACTTTTAGATTACGGCGATATCGTAGTACACGTATTCCTGGAAGAGGAACGCGATTTCTATAACTTAGAGCAGCTGTGGGCTGATGCTCCCTCTGAGGCATTTGTGGAGACTGAAGAATGATGGATCGCAAGTTTGATCGTAAAAAGAAAACATTGCCACCGCCCAAGATTTCTGAGGCAGTAAAGTATCGTCCTGGTGACGTTGTTACTTTAAGAGTGGCACGTATGGGCGAGATGGGTGCCTTCCTTGATGCAGGCACTGGCAATACTAATGATGACATCCTGCTTCATAAGATGCAGCAGACTGAGGAAATCAAGGCTGGTCAGGATGTTAAGGTTTATCTGTATCTGGACCCCAATCGTCGTTTGACTGCCAGCATGAAGCTGCCCAAAATGCGTGAGGGTCAGCTGGGCTATGTAAAGGTGCTGAGCGTTACTCGCGACGGCGGCTTTGTTGATATTGGCGCTGAACGTGGTGTATTTTTGCCCTATAGCCAGATGCGTGGCCATGTAAGCCCGGATCAGCTGGTTTGGGTTAAGCTGTATCGCGATAAGAGCGGTCGTCCTGCTGTTACCATGCGTGTAGAGGATGATATGTTAAAGGCCTCTAAGCCTGCAACTGGCTTAAAAATTGGCGATATGGTGACAGGCACTATCTACAACATTCTGCCTGAGGGCTTCTTTATCTTTACTAACCAACGCTTTATTGCCTTTTTGCATAGAAGCGAGGTTCCCAGTGGTCGTCTTGACTTTGGTCAGGAGGTTACCTGTCGTGTTACCTACATCCGTGAGGATGGCCGTTTAAACGTTTCCATGCGTCTGCAAAAGGAAAATGCTTTGATTGCTGATGCACAGGATATCTACGAGTTTTTGCAAAAGCGTAGCGGTAAAATGCCTTACTGCGATGATACTCCGCTGGAAATCATCAAGGCTAAATTTGGTATTAGTAAGGCTGCCTTCAAGCGTGCACTTGGTCACCTGATGAAAGAGGGCAAGGTGCGTCAGGCGGATGGCTGGACCTATCTTATTGAAGCTGAAGACAAATAATTAAGAGGTTTGGACAAAACTAACCTTATAAATTAAAGCGAGGCTAGAGTTTGAGTGTTACTTAAATTCTAGTCTTGTTGCTTATATGTGGTTTTATAGGCTTTAAGCTTTTACGATGCATTTGATGGTTTTTCTTATGGTTGTATGTTTAAAGCGCCGAGTTTTGTCTTAGACCTTTTTGTGGAGGAAATATGCTTACACTTTGTGTTACTGTAATAGCTATTTTTTTGGCATCCTTTTTTTCCACCGTTTCAGGCTTTGGCTACGCTCTTATTGCTACGCCTATTTTGTCAACCGTCATAGATATTAAATTTGCCATTATGTCAGTGCTGGTAACAACTATATTGCTGCGTGCTATTACTATGTGGCGTGTATGGGGTAAATTTGACTGGGGAACGGTTTTGATGACCAGTCTGGGAAGTGGCTTAGGAACATTGCCAGGAAGCTATGCTTTAAAGTTTATGACTGTACAGGCCTTGGAGATTTTTTTAGGCAGCGTGCTTTTAATTGCTACCTTTTTGATGAGCAAGCAGTATATATTGCCTGTAAAGAATAAAAGCCTGGGAAGATTTTCCGCAGGCGTGGTTAGTGGCTTTTTTGGTGCATCTACAAGTGTTAGCGGACCACCCTTGGTGCTGTACTTTTTAAATGAACAGCAGGATAAGGACACTATGCGTGCTAATATGATTTGGATTTTTGGCCTGGGTGGTGTTTTTATTATGCTTGGTCATTTATGGGCTGGCAATATAGCAGCCATTACAGATTGGAATTTGCTGCTACCAATGCTGCCAGCTATGTTCCTAGGCATTTATTTAGGTGAAAAATTCTTTTTCCGCTTAAATCAGCATTTATTTAAGCGTATGTCCATAATTATCGTTTGCTGTGGTGCTGTTTCCATGCTTGTAAGCGGAATTAAAGGCTTGTTGTAAAAAGTATAGAGAGCTTGGAATGAAGGTAACTTCATAAAATAAAGAAAGACTATAATTTGAGTTTTTGTAGACCATTTAAAGTTAGATTTTTGTGGTCTGCTTATTCTCAAATTATAGTCTTTTTGCTTTGCTCTAGCCACTGCAAAAGCAGGGGAGCTGCGTATTCACCCATGGCACGATAGGTGGGGGCGGTGGGGTGCACTCCGTCTAGGTAGGCCTTTTTGCGGGCGCCGGCGTCCAAGCCAATGGCTGGCTGCAGGTCTAAAAGGTAGGCACTATCCTTGAATTTTAGCTCTATTTGCTGACGCAAATCCCACAGGCGTCTGTTCAAAAGCTCGTCGCTGCTGATAAGGGGGAGGACGATGGCCAATTTATATTCCTTTTGCTGACACCATTTGAGTATGTGTTCTATATCACCTATGATGACGTTTTGGGGACGGCGCTGCAAAGCATCATTGGCACCGCCTAGAAAGACTATATGCTTAACGTATTCTGGCAGCAGGGCATATTCCATGCGTTCAAAAATATCATCGCAGCAATCGCCACACAGGCCGTAGTTTAACATTTTTATTTTTCCCTGTGCTTCAACCGCAGCAGTCCAGGACGCTCTATTTCCAAAGGGAAAGCCTTGGATAAGGCTGTCGCCAAAGCAGGCTATGTAATGCATATTATCAGCTCCGTTCGTGTGTTAGGTTCATTGGTATTATTATAGCAAGGAATGTATAATAAAGGTAGTTCAAATTGAGTTGCAATAGTGATAGGTTGGACCTCTCAGTCAGCTTCGCTGACAGCTCCCCTTAAAAGGGGAGCCTTATGTTCAATTGCAAGTTAGCCTCTCCTTTTAAGGAGACAAGGTGAATTTGCCGTATGCCAAGAGAGGGGTGGAATTGCCGAATGCGATGACGGAGAGGTAGTTCAAGTTGAGTTGCAATAGTGATAGGTTGAATAATGCTTTATGTTGTTATTTTACATAAACAGTGTTAGAATAAAGCATATAAACATCACTTTGGGAGCAGTTGCTAAGTGATTATAGCATAAAAAGATTAAGCAGTACTTTTTACTATGTTGGTAGTAGATGGTGCTGCTTTTTGTTTTTTAGGGGGCGATGGAAATGCTGTTATAAATGGATTTGATAGCTAGGGATTATTTTGTACATTTAGAAGGGAGATGGTTATGTGTTAAGCGAAGAACGAAAATTAGACTATGTAAATACAATTAAAAAAATTTGCCTGATGGATGATGTGTTCATGAATGCTGTATTTGGTGATAATTTAGAGCTCACTGCCGACCTATTGAAGGTTATATTGGAAAATGATAAAATTAATGTAGTAAGCTCCAAGGCTCAGTATTCTATTAAAAATATTGCAGGACATTCTGCTATGCTGGATATTTTTGCGAAGGATGACCAAGGTAGAAATTTTAATGTAGAGATACAGAGGTTGGATGGCGGTGCTGTTCCGCAAAGAGCACGGTATTATGTTGGCTTGATAGATTCTAAGTTTTTTCCATCAGGAGAACAGTATGCTGATATTAAGGATACCTATGTGATTTTTATAACGGAGCATGATGTGCTTGGATATGGGCTGCCTATTTATCATATTGATAGACATATCAGAGAAAATGGTGCTGCTTTTGATGACGGAGCCTATATAGTGTATGTTAATGGCGAAAAGAGAACGGAGCATACTCCCTTAGGTAGGCTGATGCATGATTTCTTTTGTCGAGATGCGAAGGATATGTATAATAAAAAGCTAGCTGCTAGAGTTAGCTATTTGAAGGATGACCAAGGAGGCGTAAAGGTAATGTGTGAATTGATGCAGAAGTTATTTGATAAAGAAGCTGAAGAGATTAAGCACAATGAAAGAAGGCAATATGCAGAAGTTATGCTTAAGGACGGCGTAAGCCTTGAAAACGCAATAAAATGGTCAAAGCTTTCTCGTGAAGAAGTGGAGGCTATAGCCAAGCAGCTGAAGGAAAAGCCTGTTGCTTAAGGATTAA
The DNA here is from genome assembly GCA_900552855.1 of uncultured Phascolarctobacterium sp. Taxonomy (GTDB): domain Bacteria; phylum Bacillota; class Negativicutes; order Acidaminococcales; family Acidaminococcaceae; genus Phascolarctobacterium_A. Next base: position 6,041 of record USBG01000079.1, read on the forward strand.
TAGAATATAATGAAATAAATGCCGAGACCTGATGTGGTTTCGGCATTTTGCGCTTTCATTTACTTTTACTTCTGCAAGTGCTAAAATGAGAGCATAGAAAGTCCTATTGCATGACTAGGTCTTGGGTCCTTGGAGAGGGACGATAAATACTACTACTTTTAAGTTGGGAGTTTTTGATATGGATAAATTTAGCTATTTGGCACCTACTGAGGTTGTTTTTGGTAAGAATGCAGAGGCGCAGGTTGGCGCTATGTGTAAAAAGTATGGTGCACATAAGGTTTTAGTGCATTTTGGTGGCAATAGTGCCAAAAGGTCCGGCCTTTTGGACCGTGTTTGTGCAAGCCTTAATGAGGCTGACTTGGAATATGTGCTGCTTGGCGGCGTTGTGCCTAACCCTCATCTGAGCAAGGCTGTTGAGGGCGTGGAGCTGTGTCGTAAGGAGAATGTGGATTTTATCCTGGCAGTTGGCGGCGGCAGCGTTATTGATAGTGCTAAGGCTATTGGCTATGGCCTTGTAAACGAGGGCGATTTGTGGGATTACTATAGCAAGAAAAAGCAGGTTACAGGCTGCGCTCCTGTGGCTGCAGTGCTGACCATGGCTGCAGCAGGCAGCGAGATGAGCAATGCTAGCGTTATTACCAACGAGGACGGCTGGCTGAAGCGTGGCTTGAGTACTAATTATGCCTTCTGCAAGTTTTCTGTGCTTAATCCTGAGCTGACCTATACCCTGCCTGCTTACCAGACTGCAAGTGGCTGCGTGGATATTATGGTACACACCTTGGAGCGTTATTTTACTGCTCCTAGCACTCATCAGCTGGTTGTAATTGATGGTATGGCAGAAACCTTGCTGAAAAATGTTATGCGTAACGCTAAAATTGCGCTGAAAAATCCTGAGGATTATGATGCTAGAGCCGAGATTATGTGGTGCAGCACCTTGTCTCACAACGATACTACTGGTGACCGCAGCTTTGGCGACTGGTCCTGCCATCAGCTGGAGCACGAGCTGAGCGGTATGTTTGATATTGCTCATGGTGCAGGCCTGGCAGCAGTTTGGGGAAGCTGGGCACGCTATGTACTGGATGAAAACGTGGAACGCTTTGCACAGCTGGCTGTAAATGTTTTAGGCGTTGCTAATAATTTCCGCGACCAAAGAGCAACTGCTTTAGAGGGTATTGCGGCTATGGAAAGCTTCTTCCGTCACATTGGTATGCCTACTAAAATCAGAGATATGGGTATTGAGCTGACCGAGGAGCAAATCAAGGAGCTGGCCTATAAATGCAGCTTTATGGATACCCGCACCATTGGCCAGTTTAAGGTGCTGACCCGTCAGGACATGGAAAATATTTATCGTATGGCAAGATAAGGGGTTATAGTTTGCCCCCAGTCAACTCACTACGTATGTTGACACCCGGTCCAGACCGCCCTCTATTGGCCTGTGGCCAATTCACCTTATCCCCTTGAGTAAGGGGGCCGAGATTATTACAGTGCAGTCTTGCCTCCCCTTATTCAAGGGGAGGTGGCTGTGAGCGTAGAGAACAGACGGGCCATGACC
>USBG01000080.1 GCA_900552855.1 uncultured Phascolarctobacterium sp.
CTGCCATAATGCCGGACTTCGCCGCAGGCACTACAGTAAAGAATACGCTGCGTACATGGCCTGCACCAAGGGCAAGAGCACCTTCATAATAACCGTCAGGAACAGCTCTGAGCGCTGCTTCAGCAACACTGATCAGTGTTGGTAATATCATCAGGCCTAAAAGCAGGGAGGCTGTCAGCATGCTGCTGCCTGTACCACCAAAGGTGTCGCGGATAAAGGGTACCATAACTACCAGACCAAAGAAGCCGTAAATTACAGAGGGAATGCCAGCCAAAAGCTCTACTGCCGGTTTTAAAACCTTGTAAACATTGTCCGGGCAAAAGCGTGCCATGAAGATAGCTGTTAATAGTCCTATAGGCACACCTACGATAATTGCACCTATAGTAACATAAATACTGCCCATAATCATGGGTAAAATACCGTATATATCATTGTTGGGACGCCATTTAGTGCCCAAAAGGAAGTCTGCAGCGCCAATCTTGCCGATAGTAGGAATACCGTTAGCAAAAAGGAATACGCAAATCATTACTACTAAAGCAATGGTTGCACAGGCTGCTCCCAAGAACACAAAACGCATAAATTTTTCTTTATTCATCAGATTATCCTTTTTTAACAGAAGGAGAAAAGAGCCCACGGCAAGCCGTTGCCATGAGCTCATTCTCTAATATAATGGCTAAGTTATATTTTATTTAGCAAGTTTAGACCAATCAGTGGTTTTGCCCATGAAGATGTCAGCAACTTGAGCTTTAGTCATGTTGTCAACCTTGTTTTCTTTGTTAACAACTACTGCGATGCCATCGGTAGCGATTACAGTTGCTTTTACGCCAGCATCCAGCTCGCTCTTTTTCAGCTCACGAGAAGCCATACCAATTTGGCAGATACCGCTGATTGCAGATTTTACACCAGTGGTGGAGTCACTTTGTTGTACTTCGATGTTTACATCAGGATTGTGTTTTTTGTAAGCTTCTTTCAGTTTTTCCATTGCAGGAGTTACGGAAGAAGAACCAGCTACAACAATCTTGCCAGATTTTTTGTTAGCTTTGTAAATATCGGTGGTGTCGCTGCCAATGTAGCCAGCTTTAGAAACAACCTCTTGACCCTCTTTAGACATGATGAAGTTGATGAAATCCTGGGTGGTATCGCTCACTTCACCTTTAGTTATGATGTTGAAGGGACGGGAGATTTTGTAAGCACCGCTCTTAACATTTGCAGCGGTTGCTTCAGCACCGTCAATTTTCAGGCCTTTTACAGTATCATTCAAAGAACCTAAGGAAATATAACCAATTGCATTTTTATTGCCAGCAACGGTGGTCATCATTACAGCAGTGCTGTTGGTTACAGATGCGTTTTCGGTGGTCATATCAACTTTTTTGCCATCTTTCTTTTGTTCGATGCCAAACAGTTCAATGAAAGCACCACGGGTACCAGAACCATCCTCACGGGATACTACTACAATTTTGCCGCCGTCTGCGGAAGTTTCAGCTTTTTTCTCATTACCGCCACAGCCTACTACACTCATCATTACTGCTGCAGCTAAACCTAAAGTTACAATCTTATTAAATTTCATCTTAATTTTGCCTCCTTAACAACCATCCCTGTGGTCTATGGCTTAAGTATAGTACCGCTTTGTTAAGGAAGTATTATGTCAATGTTAAGTGAATGTAAAATAGAAAAATGTTAATAAACGTAACTACCATCTGAAAAAAATAAGGCTAAAGTTTGAGTATTGATCAAACTTTAGCCTCTTTAATTATGTATAAGGTTGTAATGTACTAGATATTTTATTTAACACATAGGTTTATAACTACATTTTTATAAACATTTTAGCAGTTACGCTATGCGTTTAGCAATGGCTTCTACTTCCTCTCTAGTAAGCTGAATTCCTTCAACAACTATGTCAATGGTTGCACCAGCCTTCAATAATCTCTCAGCATTCTGTAAATTGGTTTTATGAACTCTCTCCATAGCTTCCTGGTCAGCTAATCTTTGCATAATTTCACACATTTCAGTCATAGTTGTTGCCTCCTCCTTCATGCGGCTTACTCTTGCAATGACTTTATTTGATTATATATTTATTGTAGCACTTACGCCAAAAAATTGCAAAGCAACAACGCCCGACTACACTTTGCTATGTAATCGGGCGTTATTTATGATAAAAATGATTACTTGATAATATCTAAAAAATAAACTCAACTACTCTTCAGACTCTCAATAAATCTACCTTATCATCTAAGTTTATCCACATGCAGGGACGAATATTCACCTTATCGGACAATTCACCTAGCATAGGAATACCATTAATAAATTGGATGTTCTTCTCATCAGCTCCACAATCCTTTGCGTGCTTTGTAGCTCCACAATCTATTTGTTTATTGGTAAATAAATATTCATCTTTTTCCCATTCTCCCAAAATGAATATTTTGTCATCACCTTTGTTAATATTGTAAACAATATTAAATAGATTTATATTTTTTGTAATTCTATTTTTTTCTTTCTCATTAAAGCTGTTATTAAAAAAGTATCCATTAATCCATTTTTTAGTTTTACTTTCTTTGTAAGATACTTTTTTGCCCCCCTCATCAATACATTCTATCCATTTTGTAGTAATAATCAACGCCTTATTGTAATTTATCTCCAACACTCGCCATTCCAAAGGCTGCATTTCTTCATCATTTTCGATAAAATACTTGCCAAAATCAATTATATCTCCAACATTCAAATTTTTCAAATCATTTTTCTTTTCTACAGTAGCATATTTCTTTTTCTCTAATACACCTACAAGCTTTTTGCATTCTTCGTACTTAGCAAGAATATCAGCATACTTTGCCTCTATTGCTGCAATTTCAGCTTCTGCAGCCTGTTCAGCAGCAGCTACTCTATCATCAGCCTCCGCCTGTACATCAGCAAGTTTCTTTTCGTATTCTTCAATCTCCGCTTTGCTTACAACATTAGATGCCTTATAGAAATACAAAAAAGTAAAATCACTTCCATCCAGCTCTACTGCTTCATCAGTTCTTTTATTTTTACCAGCTGTAGCAACACCATCATTATCACATTTTACGCTATAGTAGTTGTCCATTACTTTAAAAATAGTTTTGGAGCCATGTTGTAACAAGCCTCTATTTTGAGCAATGATAGGCAACAGCTTTTTAATATCAATTGCGTCAATACCCTTAAGGTCATTAAATACCTCTAAAAGTCCAATAACATTGTCTGTTTCAGCACCACAATTAATAATAGTGCCACCTGCCTCCAGCTCCTCAATTTCATCCACATTATATTCTTCACAAATATATTGGGCAAATTTTTCTATATCCTCTTTACCAGAATAGTTCATACTGTCATTGCCATCTATGCTGACTGCTTCACAATTGCCATCTTCATCGATATCTATGGCCATTAGCACTTTTTTGTCAGCCAAAATAACTAATTGGTAATCCATCATTTTCCTCCATCTAAAATATTCCTCCATCTAAAATTTTCATCACATCAAATATTACTGCTTCATATTGTAAAACCTAGAATCTTATCTACGCATAGCTCTTGCCTGGCGACGCGCTTCAGCATCTGACAAAGCAGGATTTTCCGCCTTTTCCATACTAGTCAAAATATCCATAGCTTTGCTGATACTAGCATCGCTTTTATCTCTATTACTCAAAACATCTACTAAAATTTTAACAGCTGCTTTATCAGTTGCACAAATCTTTCCTAAAGCATCAAATCTGCCAACAGTAAAAAGATTTGATTTAGTTAACGCAAGAGTAAGCAAACTCTCTACAACCTCAGCTCCAAGTTCTCCCATCATAGAGCAAGCAGCAACCTCCATACCCTTTTTTTGCTTTTCTTCAGGAGTATATTTATTAGACTTTTCAGGATCAATTTCAAATTTTTCTATAGCCTTTACATAAGCATCATAATCTTCAAAATTCTCTGGCTTTATGCCAGCCTCTGCCGCCTGCAAAGCCTTGTCACCAAGTTCCTCTGGCTTGTCAGTTTTAATCAATCCTAAGGACTGAGCTATTTTGCAGATAGCATCTGCCACCATTTTTACTGCCGCAATTTTACAGCACAAATCAGCTATTGCACAAATTCCACCAATAATTAATCCAATCATAATCTTACCTCCTATTATATTCCAAGTTTATCTAATAAGTTTGTTTCCACATCTTCAAGCGCAAGACATTCCTTATAAAATGTTTCCGTATAAAAAGACAATAATGTTTCGATGCGTTTTTCTGCATTGTCTCCATTAGCAATATATCTACCTGTCAAACGCTCTCGTCTCAAAATAAGCTTTTTCCAAACCTCCGCCAATGCCTCTTTATGCTTTATTGCGACTGTTTCCATACTACGCTTCAAGCCATCAATTTTGTTTTGATCAATATCATCTTGGCTTACAGCACACTCCAGGCAATTTGCAATCTCACAAAAGCGCTTGTAGTAGGGCACTATTTCTAAATCAGCATAGGCTGCACCATATTCCAATCTATGCTCCAAAAAATAGCTTCTAATTTCAGCATCAGATATAGTAGCCTCGCTAGTATCACTAGACTGCTCTATCTGAACATTTACAGGCTTATCAGTGTTTTCTGTAAATACTACGGTTTCACCAACACCCAATGCAGATAAATACTGCTTCTGCTTATCATCCATCAGCATAGCATCACCAACAGCCTCTTTATCATCCTTAGCAAGAATTCTATGAATAATTTTAGTATTAGTATTTTTCAATACCTCGGATGCCAACTTGTTGGGAATTTGATCAACGATAATCAATCCTTCGCCATATTTACGCACCTCTGCTAACAGGTCTGTAAATGTTTCTACTGCAACCTTTTTAGAACCACTGTCACCATAGTCCACCTTAGATAAAAGCCTGTGCGCTTCTTCTACTAAAGTAATATGCTGATAATTATTATTTTCCTGATGCTTAGACTTAAACACTGCAGCCATTCTGCTCAACACAAAACCCATAAGCAGTGCCTTGTCCTCAGGAGATTTAAGCTCTTCCATCTCCAAAATAACATTGGCATCAGCCAGCTTATTAAAATCTATGGAACGAGAGCAATTTAGCATTGCGCCTTTAGAACCCACAGTCAGGTTAGATAAGCGGCTGACTAAAGAGCCAATATAGTCACCCTGCATTTGAGCACTAAAGTTTTTAGCTTCTACAACCTTCCGCATGTTTTCCAACAAATCCGAAAGTATGGGGAAACTGTCCACATCTTGGTCAAAGGCTTTTTCTTCATATATTTCGTTTTCATTAGTATCAATATTCCAACCCTTCTGCTCATAGCTCATATAAATAGCTTCTTCCAAAAGCTGCGGCATAGATGCTTCCATAGGAAAAGCAGATGTAAAGGTGGCCTTAACCATATCTACATGAGCAGAAATAATTTCGCCCGGAATCAGCTCAAAGGGATTTATACGGAATGGAGCCACTGTTTCATTACCCAAAGTAAATATCATCAGGTCCTTAAAGTTATCATTTTTAAGCAGAGTGCGGTACTCTGTCTTGGCAGGCTCAATAACCATAAAGGGAACACCCTTAGATTCCAAAAGCAATCTATGACATGTAGTTGTTTTGCCACTACCTGTTGTGCCTGCAATAAAGGTATGCTTTGTAAGAGCCTTACGGTTCAGGTAGAAGGGAACATTGTCTAAACGTCTTCCCTTTTGCACCAGACAACCTAAATCAATTAACTCGTCTCCATTTTCAGGTAGCTCTTGCTCATTAAGTCCAAAGCATACAGATTCACGTAATGAAAGTCCTGGCACTTCCTTTTGAGGCATTCCTGCCAATAAACTAAGCTCTTTTGTAGTAAGATAAGTACCTAAATTTACCGTACTGCCATAAAAAGGTGTAGAAAGCAAAATTAAAGCATCTCTAGAAAGAGAACCATCATAATAACGGTTCTGATAATTCTTCAAAACATAGTAATTATCAGGATTGGAAAGGTCCAGCTTTTGAGCTATCAAGGGACTTATACTAGATTTATTACCTTGGAACAAACTCTTAATGCCTAGCATCAAACGATTAGCCTGAGCTGGATTTTCGGCCATATAATAAACCGCAGTCTTAAACAGCCCCTTACTAAAGCCCAGCTTCAAGCGTTCCAAAAGCTCTTCATCAATATATTTCATCATTTCCTGAGAGCGTTTATTAGCAATTTCTATTGTAACAGCATGAGATGAACCCCAGCTTTTACCATTGCTTTCAGATTTTCCCTTAGTATGGCTCTCGCTAGTTCCTTTAGATTTTCCATAGGAACTGCTCTTACTGCTACTATGATGCTCGCTATTATTGCCTTTGGAAGTAGAATCGCTACTATTATAGCCCTCATTCTTACCCCTAGTATCAGACGTATTAGTACTAAAGGAGTATGTTTCTCCATTGTTTTGACTGAATTGTAAATTCTGCTTAGAACTTACAGCCAAACGATTATACAGCTCATATACATCATTTTGTATATCTAATATTTCATCTTCACCAACAGGCTCGCAAACAATGACCAATCGCCAATTTAAACCAAGCATACTATTAATCAAGCGGTCTATGCCTTGAAAATCATATTCGCCACCATCCTCATGTTCATTTATGGACGGAACACCTAAAACCGGCATTTTTATATTGCTCAACAGAATCTATTACAAGCTCTGTAAGCGCCTTGCCCTTTAGCTTTTGCAGCTTACTACCTGTAAAATTGCCTGCAATAGCATTAGCAATAATTTCACCATAATTGTTGGCTTTAAGCTTTTCACCTAAGAGTGTTTCATTTTCATTGGCATTTTTTACAACACCAACGCACAAATCTATACCCTTATCAGAACCCGTAAGGATATAAACAAAGTTAAAGGCTCTATTATCTAATGCCAAAAGCACATTCTCAAAAGCCTCACGTCTAGGATATTCCTCATCATAGGAAAGCTGCTTAATACGATAAAAAGACATATCTGTCAAACGTAAATCCTTTTTATCAGAATAATCTGCTGGTAAAAGCTCACTAACTACCTTATCTGTATTGATCAACTGCATATTAGACACTAAATTCAAAATCTCCTGAGACTGAACCAATGATTCAGCATCGGAAGCTTTTTGCAGCTCTGTATATGCCATATGCTGACCTCCTTTAATTTTTAAATAAAATACTTAACATATAGTAGTTCTACAATAAATTATTTTTTCCTGCCCAAATAACACAAAAAAGCAGTATTCATACTACTAAAGTAAAAATACTGAAAATTATTGGAGCTCCTCCTCTCCTTAAAAGGAGAGGCTAACCATAATTCTGTCGTAAGGCTCCCCTTTTAAGGGGACAAGGTAAATTGGCCGTTAGACCAAGAGAGGGCGGCCTGGGCCGGCTGTCAGCGCAGCTGACTGAGAGGTTTAACCCACAGAAATGTCCATAAAAACAAAAAAGACTTCCCATTAGGAAGTCATTCTAGTTAAATTGGTGGCGGCGCACGGATTCGAACCGCGGACACTGC
>USBG01000081.1 GCA_900552855.1 uncultured Phascolarctobacterium sp.
GACCCGGTTATGGTTTGTAAGGGTTGTGATGTTATCCTGGTTCCTGATGCTGCTGCAGTTATTAAGGAACAGCTGGTAAAACGCTGCGATGTTATTACTCCTAACGTTATCGAGGCTGCTTATTTGGCGGATATGCCTGCTGTAAAGACCGTTGAGGATATTAAGGAAGCTTGCGGCCGTATCAAGGAAATGGGCGCTAAGAACGTTGTTATCAAGGGTGGCGAGCGTATGGAGAGCAATGAGGCAGTGGACGTGTTCTATGATGGCAAGGACTTTGTAGAAATGAGCACTCCCAAGATTTATCCCTCTTACAATCATGGCGCAGGCTGCACCTATTCCGCAGCTGTAACAGCAGGCTTAGCTAATGGCTTGACCGTAGCAGAGGCTGTGGCGCAGGCTAAACGCTTCATTACTGCTGCTTTGGAGCATTCTTTTGCTCTGAACAAGTTTATTGGTTGTACTAATCATACTGCCTATAAAAAATATTCTCTCTAGTATTTGAGAGTGCTGAAAAGATGACGTTGTACTTAGGTATATGCTGAGTACAGCGTCTTTTTGTATTTTTAAGGCAGAAAATACGGTGGTTTATACAAAATCATGCTGGGCAATGGATGGCAATAATGTGAAATGCTTTACTTAAATGACCTGGAAACCTAGATTTTATCGACAAGCTGACAGCTTAAGATTCGGGAAATATTGTGCACGCAAGAATAATATTGTATACACGGCAATAATACTGTATACAATCAGACTTATTGAGTGTTATTTGGTATAATACGTACAAATGAAATTTAATCTATTTATTTAGGGGGTCGTATTATGAACTTATCTACAAAAATCTTAATAGGCCTAGCACTCGGTATTGTTGCCGGCTTAGAGCTAGGTTCTGAGGGTGCAGCATTCGCTAAGGAATGGATTGGACCTTTAGGCACTATTTTTATGAACATGATCAAGATGATCATTGTTCCTCTGGTTTTTTCCTCTCTGGTTATTGGCGTATGTAGCTTAGGAGATATAAAAAAGGTTGGCCGCATTGGTATTAAAACTGTTGGCTACTATATGTTTACCACTGCTTTCGCTATTGTTATTGGTCTGGCAATTGGTACCATCATGCAACCTGGTGTTGGTATGCAAATGCCTGGCTCCGATGTAAAGGTTGTTGCTAAAGCTGCACCGCCTATTATGAAAGTTATCATTGATATCTTCCCGACTAATCCTCTGGAAGCAATGGTTAAAGCAAATATGCTGCAAATCATCGTATTTGCACTGTTCACTGGTGTTGGCATTACCGCTGTAGGTGAAAAGGCTGAATATCTGCGTCGTACCATTGATGGTTTGGCAGAGGTTTCCTACAAAATCGTAGGTATCATCATGTCCGTAGCTCCTATCGGTGTTTTTGGCTTGATTACTCCTGTTGTTGCAGCAAATGGTCCTGCTGTTCTGCTGCCGCTGCTGAAGGTTGTTATTGCTGTATATATTAGCTGCCTGCTGCATGCTATTTTAGTATATGGCTCTTTAGTAAAATTTATCGGTGGTATGGGCTTTGTGAAATTTATTAAAGGCGTTGCTCCTGCATCTTTGATGGCATTCAGCTCCTGCTCCTCTGGTGGTACTCTTCCTCTGACTATGAGCTGTGCTCAAAAGATGGGCGTATCTAAGGAAATTTCCTCCTTTGTACTTCCTCTTGGCGCTACCATTAACATGGACGGCACTGCTGCTTACCAAGGTGTTTGCGCACTGTTCATTGCTCAACTGTATGGTATTGACCTGACTGGTGCTCAATATATGACCATCATTCTGACTGGTACCTTGGCTTCTATTGGTACTGCAGGTGTTCCTGGTGCTGGTTTTATTATGCTGACCATGATTTTGACTGCTCTGGGTCTGCCTTTGGAAGGTTCTGCTCTGATTGCTGGTATCGACCGTATCCTCGATATGCCTCGTACCTCTGTTAACATCACTGGTGATGCTTGTGTAGCTATGCTGGTTGATAAAAGCGAACGCACTGAGGTAAAGGACCCTCTCTACTAAGATTTATATTTAGAAAATAATAAAAGATGGCACCGGTTGCTGTAGCAGTCGGTGCTTTTTCTTTTTGCTTAGTGCTAATAGTTTGTCATTGAAGTATAAGAAAATCTACTTTTTTGATACAAAAATTGGAATTTATATGGTAATAGTGTTCTTTTCACAACTTTTTAACATTCTAATTGCAGGATATGTAAAATTTATGTAGAAGGTTTTAGTATTGAGTTATGAATAATATTAAGCTATAGTTATGTGAGAGAAAAGGAAAAGGTAATTTATGACTAGAACTAATAATTTACAGGAAAGGATTGCTGCAAGGCTTCAGGAAAGACCAGCTGGGATAGATAAGCTTGACCGCTTGTGGGAGGCTGCTGTCCTACTTCCGTTAGTTGAAACTGCGGATGGTCCAGCTCTCCTTTTTGAGGAGCGTGCTCATACTCTTAGACGTCAGCCAGGAGAGATCTGTTTTCCGGGAGGCAAAGTAGAATGTGCAGATAGCAGCCATGCTATGACTGCTGTTCGTGAAACCTCTGAAGAGCTAGGACTTGATCAGAAGCAAATCAAAATTTTAGGTGAGCTTGATGCACTCGTTACTCATTCTGGACCTATAATTCATCCCTTTGTTGGTTTTATTGATGATGTAGACAAAATAAGCTTTAATCCTGACGAGGTAGAGTGCGTTTTTACTGTACCCTTAAAAGCACTTTTAGAACAGACGCCGCAGCGCTGTTCAATGAAGCTTGCTGACCACCCAGGAGCAGATTTCCCCTTTGACCTAGTGCCTAATCGTCAGCGCTCCTGGCGAATGAATAAGGAATATTATGTTTATTTTTATAGGTACGATAAGTACGTTATTTGGGGACTTACAGCAAGGATTCTTTATGGCTTTTTAAAGCGCAGCCGAAAAGTCTTAGAAGAAATGCTTTAATGATATGGAGAGTAATATGATATGAAAAAGTTTTTTACAGCACCGTTTTTAGCGGTTATAGCTATAGTTTGCATAGCAGTCTATGCCATTGTTAATTTTATGTTTCCTGAAAAGGGACTGGATAATTTGGCCCCTAGTGATAGATTATCTCTGAAAAAGAATATTGTAGTCCTTGGTGTTGATGAACGTGCAGAGGAGCATGATGTAGGTCGTAGTGATACTTTGTTTGTTGTTATGTTTGACACTCAGACAAAAAATGCATCTCTGCTGTCAATTCCACGTGATACTCGTGTGCGTATTCCTGAATATGGTTGGGATAAGATTAATCATGCTTATGCCTATGGTGGACGCGAGCTTACTCAAAAAACTGTAGAGGAGCTTTTAGGCCTGCATATCAATAACTATGTTATGGTTGACTTTAAGGGCTTTAAGGGCTTGGTAGATGCTATTGGTGGCGTTGACATTGATGTAGAAAAAGATATGTATTATCATGATACCTGGGATGGCTTTACTGTGGACATCAAAAAAGGCATGCAGCATATGGATGGTGAAACAGCCATTCAATATGTACGTTATCGTGATGAAGAAGGCGATATAGGACGTATTAAACGTCAGCAACGCTTTATTATGGCAGTTTATGAAAGAATCAGCTCTGCTGATATGCTGCTGCATATTCCTGGACTAGCACAGCAGCTTAATTCTATGATTAAGACAGATCTGCCTATTAATGATATGCTGAATCTAGGAAAAGCATTGCATGCTATGGTAAGAGAAAAAGGCTTATCCATGGCAATGGTTCCTGGTACTCCTGAATATATTGATGATATTAGCTACTGGCAGCCTGATATTACAGATTTGCGTGAGCTGATGGTTAAGATGCAGGGCGCAACTATGACTGAGCGTTATAGAAATGCTGCAGAGCTTATGGAAAGAGAATATAATGATGCTGTAGAGCGTGCTCGTCAGGGTGATACTAGCGATGAAAGCAAGCAGGCTGATAAGAAAGATAAGGATGACGAGGATAAGGATCAGGATAAGCTTTCTAAGAATGATGAAGCATCTGATAAAGACAAGTCAAAGGACAAAAAGGATGCTGATAAGGAGCGTCGTAGCAGCAAGAAAAGCTCTGCAGCTAAGGAAAACGCAGCAGAACTTGCCGTTAGTAGCAGAAGCAGCGGTACAGTTGTACAATTAATTAACTGCAGTGGTAGAGAAGATGCTGTTAAGGCTGCTACAGCGCAGCTGAAAGCTGCGGGCTTTACTGTTGTTAATGGTGGTAGTGGTGACGTTATAGCTGAGACCAAGGTTGTTTCTAATACCAATAATGGTGCTGTTATCAGCAGATTATCCAATATTCCCTTTGCTCATAAAATGAGCATCATTCGTGATGGCAATAAGGATATTGACGGTGTAATTATGCTAGGTCAGGATTATAATTAAAATTGTAAGAAAATTTACAAAAAAGCACTTGAAGTTTATATACAAAAATGCTATACTTTAATTATCAAAACAGCCCCTCATTTGGCCCTTCTTCGTAAGGGCTTTTTTTTTTGTCCTTTTTTAGGATTGTATTGTTTAAAATAGAAAAAATAGCAGAAATTTATGTAAAAATAAGGAATTTTGTGAATAAAAAGTATCTTTTAGTAAGTTAATAAGGAAACTTTAGTAGATATTGTAGCAAAAGCAATCGGAATATGGTAAAATATAAGATAATATTGGATAAGTACGGAAAAATTTAGGAGGCTCTTATGCACAACGATATACATGTTGTTTTAGATAGTGTTGCTTGCTCTGATGAAACAGAGCTGAGGGATAATCCTCGTTGTCACGTTATGCGCTTAATTGTTAATCATGGCAAGGAGGAGTGGGTCGATGGTGACCGTACCCTGAAAGAAATGTTTGATATGGTAGAGCGTAACGGTGAACTTCCGGGTACATCTCAACCTCCAATTGGTTGGTTTCTGGAAATGTTTACCAATCTGTCCAATCAAGGTAAAAAGGTAATAATGATTTGTGTAGATAGTGTCCTGAGTGGCACTTATCAGACTGCCTGCCTTGCTGCTAAGCAGGTTATGAAGGAGGTCAAGGGCGCTGATATTCGTGTAGTGGACAGCCATACTGCTGCCTGCTCTATCAGTGGCTGTGCAATAGAGATTTTACGTAAGACTGCTGAAGGTATGTCCTTGGATGAAGCAGAAAAATATGCTAATGATCTGATGGAGCGTACTGAGACTTATTTTACTGTAAACACTCTTGATTATTTAAAAAAGGGCGGTCGTATCGGTGCTGTAGGTGCATTGGTAGGCAATATTTTGGGTATTCGTCCTATAGTACATCTTGACAATTTAGGACGCTTGGAGATTGCGGATAAAATTCGCACTCGTAAGAAAACTTTGAAGAGAATGCTTGATATGGCGTCAGAAAATGCTCCTATTGAAGCAATTTTCATTGCTCATGGCGAAGCTGATGAGGACGCAGAAATGTTAAAGCAAGAAATGCATTCACGTTTTCCAGAAGTACCCATTATGGTTACCGGTATAGGTACAGTATTAGCAGCTCATCTTGGACCTGGCGCAATAGGCATCTTTGTGCGGCGCAAGGCTTAAAGGAAGGGTGTGGGTGTAATGAAGGAAGAAATTCAGGAAATTACAGGTAAGCAGTTAAAGGATATGCTTTTGGGTGCTTATCATAGCTTTGAAAAAAATTTTGAAGCAATTAATGATTTGAATGTGTTCCCTGTTCCTGATGGAGACACGGGTACCAATATGATGTATACCATGGCTTCTGTAGCGAAGGAAATCAGTGCTATGAGCGATGATTCTGAGGCTGGTGAAATAGGTACTGCGGCTGCACGTAGTGCTATTATGGGTGCAAGGGGCAATTCCGGCGTTATTTTGTCCCAGCTCTTGAGGGGTATTGGCAAGGGCGTAGCTGGAAAGAAAACTTTGAATAATACTGAAATTGGTAAAGCATTCCAGTTTGGTATTCTTTATGCTTATCGCAGTGTTTCTAAGCCTGTTGAGGGTACTATTCTGACTGTTGCCCGTGGTATGGCTAAGGGGGCTTACAATGCTGTGCGCAGTGATGTAAGTCTTGAGGCTGTACTGGAGGAGGCTATTCGTACAGGCAAAAAAGAGCTGGAGCTCACCCCTGAAAAGCTCCCTGCTTTGAAGGCTGCAGGTGTGGTTGACGCCGGTGGTCAAGGCTTAATAGTCTTTTTTGAAGGCTGTTTATCCGGTCTTCGTGGAGAGGATTGTGCTGTTCTGGAGGTAGCTCCTGCAAAGGCTGGTAGCAGAGTAGTTAATGCTGAGCCCTTGGATTTAGAATTCCCCTACTGTACAGAGTTTATTGTTAAAGGTGCTAATGTAACTAAAAAGCAGGTTAGCGATGCTCTGCAGGATATGGGTAACTCCATGATAGTTGCAATTGTTGAAGATATTGTTAAGGTACACATTCATACTAAAAATCCAGGTAATGCTTTAAATAAGGCACAGGAATGGGGTACTTTGCACGATATTAAGATTGAAAATATGTGCGATCAGCATGAGCATAGATTGTTTACTGCTGAAGATGCTCAACCAGCTAAGCATGGTATTGGTGTGCTGACTGTAGCTGCAGGCGACGGTTTGGCTGCAATTATGCATGAGTTGGGTGCTTCTGAAATTATCAGCGGTGGTCAAAGCATGAATCCTCCTGTAGAGGAGTTTGTGAATGCTATTAATGATGGCGAATGTGAGCAGTACATTATTCTGCCTAACAATAAAAATATCATTTTGGCCGCAGAGCAGGTGCGTAAGCTTTTAGGTGCTTCTAAGGTATCCTTTATTCCTAGCACCAATATGGCTCAAGGCTTGGCTGCGCTGTTGCGCTTTGATAGTACCCGTAGCCTAGAGGAAAATACTGTGCTTATGACTAAAGAGGCTAAAGAAGCTCATGGTGGCAGTGTTACTGTTGCTGTACGTGATAGCGTAGTTAATGGCCTTGAGGTTCATGAGGGTGAATACTTAGGTATCATTAATGATAAGATTGTTTGTACTGGCAACAGTATTGCTGATGTTCTTAAGGAAATGTTGGCTGATGGTGACTATGAAGCCATCAGTTTGTATTATGGTGAAGGTTTAAGTGAAGATGACGCCCATGAGCTGGCAGAAGGGTTAGAAAATATTAATGAGGATTGGGAGGTAGATGTCTTCTATGGTGGACAGCCTCTGTATCCTGTTTTACTGGCAATGGAGTAATAAATTATGTTGACAAATGTTGAGCTTACAAGAATTTTGCGTGATAATGGCTATAAGGTAACACCACAGCGTCTGGCAGTATATGAGGTTTTGGCAAGTAAGCGTTGGCATCCAAGTGCAGAAATGCTTTATAATGAGTTACAGCCTAGATATCCTGCTATGAGCTTTGCAACTGTTTATAAAACTGTTGAGATTTTGGAAAAGCTTAAGCTGATTCAGGTTTTGAATAGC
>USBG01000082.1 GCA_900552855.1 uncultured Phascolarctobacterium sp.
AAATGGTTGCCAATATATTTTATTTGAAATTGTGAATCCATAAGATACAACTCTAACACTTAATAAAACTAATGGTATTGAAATAATTCCTGCTACTATTGATGAAAATATTCCATGTAATATTCCTTCAAGTAAAACCATTTTGCTAAGCTGATTATTACTCATTCCAATTGTCCCTAAAGTTCCAAACTCCCTTTTCTTAAGAAGTATATTAAGTGAAATTGTATTTCCAATGTTAACTATTCCAATTAAAGCTACCATAATTATAAATCCATAAACAAATACATTTACTACATTCCACATCTCTTCATTTTCTTGAGTTTCTTTATTTATATCATCAAAATTAAGTCCATTTTCTTCTGCAATAATGTCAATTTTTTTAATAATATTCTCAACTTGCTTCTTATCATTTATATTTTTATATCTAAAGCCAATAGTTGTATAATAATTTTCATCATATAATTTAGTAAATTCATCATAATTCATTATTATTTTAAATGTTGAGCTATAATCATAATCAAAAGGACTTTTATTTATTATTTTTTTTACTTTAAATTCTATAAAATTATTATCTTTTTTATCTTTATTTAACTCTTCATTAAAAGTATCATCATATTCTTCAATAGAGCTTTTTGCTATTTTAATAAATTCCCCTTCTTTTATATTGGCAAAGTTAACATTTTCCAATTGTCCTTCATTAGTGTACCTAACAAAACTATTAACTAATATAACCTCATTATTTTTTAATCCATTTTCAACTTCTAATTTATTTAAAGCTTCATCACTATATCCTTCAATTTGTGCTCCTTCTATTAGTTCATTATTTACAGTATTTAATCCATTATACCTATAATTTTTATAATCTTCAGTTATTATATCTCCATCTAAATATAAATAAGGTACATATTGCATAGATATTGTATATATATCACTAATTCCGTCAATTGATTTTATTTCTTCTTTAATTTTATCTTTGTTTATACTTTCATACCTTTCTACTTTACCTTGCATCAATGTGTTTTTCTTTATATAATCCAATTCACTTATCCTCTTCATATTCAACGTAGTAAATGTAATAAACATAATAAGTGATATACTTAATGATAGTATTGTTACTGTAAATCTCTTTGAATTCTTTCTTATATTTTTATAAGCTATCCATCCCTCAACACCAAATATTCTTCTTATAAGATTTCCATTATAGTATTTAATTTTTTCATTTTCAGTATTACCCTTAATAAAACTTATAGGTGAAACTTTTCCAGCTTTTTTTGCGGGTCCATATGTTGCCATAAATATTGTTGTCATTCCTAAAATCAAGGGAAATAAAATTACACTTAAATGAAATCTTATAATTAATTGACCTGTTCCAAGAAGGTTTGTAATTTTAATATTCATTATCTTAACAGTTGTCCAAACTCCTAAAAATCCAAATACTATTCCAAAAGGTATTGATAATAAGCACATTGCTAAACCTTCTTTAATAACAATATTGCTTATCTGTTTTGGGGTTGCCCCTATACTTCTAAGTATTGCAAACTGTGTCATTCTTTCGGTTACAGATATATTTATTGCATTATAAATTAAAAATTATTTGCTGTGTTCGCAAACTTGGTTGCCAACGGTGCAAGAGGTTTTGCAAGCGGATTGGCAGGAAGCCGGGCACTCGCCGCAGCCGCCGGAACGCAGAGTTTTCTTCAGCATAGCTTTATTAACAGTGGTAGTATGTTTTCTCATCGTAATCCCTCCAGTTATAATATATAGATTGCTTATATTATTTTACCTTGTTTTCCACTTATTTGCAAGCAGTTTTTACAAGCATAGCAAACAAAGCATATTTAACGATTTTTTCAAACTTTTTTAGCTAATCTTTTGCTATAATTATAAAAAGAATGATTTTGGAGGAAAGTAATGAACAAAAAACGCATAACTTTATTTATCATAGCTTTAGGTTTTCTATCCTTTGGCATATATAACGGAGATTGCAAGGCTGTGCTCAGCAAGGCAGCAACTATCTGTCTTGAATGCATTGGAATAGGCTAATCCATTATGAAACGTAAGCTAATCCAATTCTTCACTACATTCCTCTACAACGCTAATTTATCAGGCTTTCTTCAAGGCAAAATTTATCGTGGTCCTCTAAAAAGCGTTTGTGTCCCTGGTCTTAACTGCTATTCCTGCCCTGGTGCCTTAGGTGCTTGTCCTTTAGGCTCACTCCAAAGCTCGTTTAGCGGTGTCTTTTTAAAAATTCCATTTTATGTCATTGGTACAATCATGCTTTTCGGCCTGCTTTTAGGTCGGCTTATTTGTGGCTGGGGTTGCCCATTTGGTTTAGTACAGGAGCTTTTATACAAGCTGCCTACACCAAAGCTTCAACGAAATGAATTTACCAAAAAGCTAAGTAGCCTCAAATATCCTATTGGTATTATATTTCTTATCGCACTGCCATTATTGTATTATTTCATGGACGGTATGGGTATACCAGCATTTTGTAAATTCATTTGTCCTGCAGGTACATTGCAGGCGGCATTGCCATTAGCTGCTACCAACAGCTTTGTCCGTAGCAATCTCGGCGTACTTTTTAGCTGGAAGCTAGTTATACTTATCATCATTGTCGTAGCATCCATTTTTATTTATCGTCCCTTCTGCCGTTTTATTTGCCCCTTAGGAGCAATTTACGGACTTTTCAACAAGCTATCCGTCTTTGGCATTAAGATAGACATGGATAGATGCATTGGCTGTGATAAATGTATGCGACATTGCAAAATGGACTGTACTGAGGTTGGCGACAGAGAATGCATAAACTGCGGTGAATGCATTAAGGTATGTCCAACTAAAGCTATTTCTATCGGTAGAAAGTAAATGAAAACAAAACATTATTGCTCAAGCATTGTTGCAGCAATATCTTATGGCTTGTTAGCAATTTATAATATCTATATCAAACACAATCCAAGGAGGTTCCTATGAAAAAAATTATTGCTACACTGCTTTTAACAGCATCCTTATTCGTAATCAGCGGCTGTGCTGACAGCTCCAACAAAAATACTACTGCAAACGCAGCACCAAATGCTACAGACACTATCAAACAAGCTGCACCTGATTTTACCTATACTGACCTAGCTACTGGTCAGCATGTTAAACTAAGTGACCTCAAAGGCACACCTGTATTTCTCAACTTTTGGGCTACCTGGTGTCCGCCCTGCGTAAAAGAGCTACCTATTTTTGATGCTAAATATCCTGAATACAAGGATAAAATCCATTTCATTGCAGTCTCTATTGATGAAGGCGCAGCAGAGCCTACAGCCTTTGTTAAGGCCAAACAGTATAAAATGCCCTTTGGCCATGTAGAGCCTGCTAAGGTTGGCGCCAGCTATCAAATAGAAGCAATCCCTACCTCCATCCTCATCGATGCCGAAGGCAATATCATCAACAAAATGGTTGGCGGTATGCACGAAGCAGCATTTGTAGAATTCATAAAGCCTGCACTTTAATATAGCAACATGCCTCAAAACAAAAATACCGACTCCAAAGCGTTAGCTAGAACATTATCTAAGCTACCATTTGAAGTCGGTATTTTTATTGCCTATATTTTTTAAGTCCTATTACTCAAAACGGCCCTTCATAAGCAGTTCGCCATTCAATACAGCAGTCTGACCTTTAGCAAACAGACTAGTGATATCCAGATTTTCATCCAGTACCAGCAGGTCAGCATCAGCGCCAACAGCAACGCAGCCCTTAACGCCAGTTTTAGCCAGCAGCTCTGCAGGAGTGGAGGTCAAGAGTTTCAGTGCTTCTTCCAAAGCTAAGCCACGGCGCACCAGGCTCTTAATTGTTTTGTGTAAAAACTCAGGAGAAGCATAGGTCAAACCAATGCATTCACCATTGGCATCAAAGCGAGGCTGAGAACCAAAAGCATCACTAGACAGAGTTACATGGTCAGCAGTAACGCCATCGCGATTGAGAATATCAAAAATTTTCTCTGCATCTGCTTCCATATCTGCATCAGTACCACCTGCAGTACAATCCATATAGCCACCCATACGTACTAATTTGATGCCTTCCTCAATCAGCTCAGGGGTACGCAGCATATGAGTAGGTAAATAGTTTTTAGCAGGCACATCAGCGTTTTCTAAAGCATAGAACAACGGATCCAGCTTGCCCTTACCACTGCCCATATGCATAGTTACCAAGCCAGGGTTGCAGGATAGCATGCCGCCGCGACGTGCAGCAGTTGCTGCAGCAATTAAATCCTCACCAGTAGGATTGGAGCTGCGATGGTCGCTAACAGCAATCTTTACGCCAATAAAGGGCGGAATCATCATAATATCCTTTTCAATGCTGCCAGTCATGGTGTTGGTAGGATAGCCGTAAGCACCAGTCAAAGCATAAGCAGTAATACCCTCTTCAGTCAGAGCACGTGCCTTAGCAATAAGATTTTCCAAGCTACGGGTAATACCATCAGTACCAAGCAGACCAACAACAGTGGTAATACCATTACGGGTGAAAAAGCTCAGTTGAGATTCAGGAACACGGGAAGCAGGACCCTGCTCGCCGCCGCCACCTGTAATATGTACATGCAGGTCAATATAACCAGGAACAAGCTTTTTACCTGTTAAATCAAACACCTCTGCTTCGAGAACGTTATCATATTCAGTAATTGCAGGAGCAATACGTGCAACCTTACCACCAATTACCAAAACGTCCTGCTTACCTAAGTATTTAGGAGCATAGACCTCAGCATTTTTCAAAACCTTAATCATTAACAATTACCTCATCTTTCAAAGGTACCACGTACAACAGCTTCACCAGCAGTTACCATGATACGACCTTTTGCAATTACTGTATCAATAAAGTAATCCTCATCCAACAAAATAAAATCAGCATCGCAATCTTCTGCAACATGTCCCTTTTGAGGCCACAAGCCATTTGCCTTAGCAGGATTAGCACTTACAACAGCTGTAACAATTTCCAAAGGTACACCCTGCAGAATACTATTACGTACCTCTTCGTGGAGTGAACACATTGGTACAGCCAATTGACGTACAGTACCATCAGCAAGTACAACGCTCATACAACCATTACCGTCAGAGCTCATAGTAACTTGACTCATTGGCACTCCGTCTTCATAACAACGCTTGATAGCCTCAGCAGGTTCAATACAATCCTCAAAACCGTCACAGCTGCGTATTCCTGAGGTTATATCCATATAACCCCCTTGGGTAGCCAGTTTCTTAGCCTGTTCAAATAAATGAGCTGCACGATTAACATGAGTGGGAATAAAATGCTTTGCAGGAATTTCGCTATCCTGTAAAATTTGCAGCAATGGTTCAATACCAGCAGCACCAATACCCATGTGGAATTGCACAACACCGGCTTTACCACTCAGCATACCACCAAGCCTAGCCTGCGTCAGAACTCGTTTGAGCTCGTCTAATGTCGGTTCAGAACTACGATGATCCGAAAGAGCAAGCTCACCAACGCCAATTACTTTGTCAATAAGAATAATATCCCTTCTTACATCACCAGTCATAGTATGTACGGGAAATTCATAGGAACCAGTCAAAATATAGGTTGTAATACCTTCATATTCTAATCCCCTAGCCTTAGCAAGCAGAGCCTCGTTATGACGACTTGTACCATCAGTACCTAAAACACCAACTGCTGTAGTAACTCCGGCCTTAGTCAAATCACTAAGCATTACTTCAGGTGTACGGCTATACGGCCCACTTTCTCCACCGCCACCTATAATATGTACATGCTGATCAACATAGCCAGGCAGCAACACTTTGCCTCCTGCATCTACTATCTTGCAAGCCAATGCACTGGGAACTTCGATAGAAGCAGCTATTTTAACAATTTTATCATTGATAACCAAAATATCTTTTATCCCCAAATGCTCAGGAGCATAGATATCAGCATTTTTTATCAATAGACAAACGGACATTATTCTTCACTCTTTTCTATCTTAGCAATACCAAAGCCAGTATAGCCCCAGATAATAGCAAAAATAAAGCCAGTATAGCAAAGCACTGCCCAAGGCATATAATCCAGTGCTTCTACACCCAGAGTTGCAGTCATATACGCACCTGCTGCAGACCAAGGAACCAAGGGAACAAATACTGTACCAGAATCCTCCAATGTACGAGACAGATTCTTAGCAGCCAGGCCACGAGCCTTGTAGGCGTCACGGAACATTTCACCAGGAATCAAAATGGACAGATAAGAGTTACCAGTAGTCAGAGCCATGGTAATGCAGGAAGCTACAGTTGCAGTAATCAAATCGCCAGTGGATTTAGCAACAGTCAGGATTTTTTCCAGAACAACCTCCAGACAGCCTGCACGGCTCATGATGCCTGCAAAGCAGAATGCACAGAATACCAGCAAAGTAGTACCCATAATACCAATCATGCCACCACGGTTCAGCAGCTTAGTTACTTCCATAGCACAGGTAGCAGGATCAAAGCCAGGACGTACTATCATAGCAACATTAAAGCCGGTAACGGTGCTTGCCAGAATGCTTTTTACGCTAACGCCTTGCATAAGAACTGCTTCAAAGCCAGCTACAACAGTAGAAGCCAGCATTACAGGCAGGGTGGGCTTTTTCAGAATAGAACCTGCTAAAACCATAACAACCGGTAAAAGCAGCAAAACATTCCAGTGATACATAGTATCTAATTGGCTCAATAAGGTGGTAACACTTTTAGAGGAAGCATCAACAGTAGTATCTGCATTCATACCTGCAATTGCATAAACAATTAAAGAAACAATGGTTGCAGGAATAGTGGTATAGAACATGTGATAAATATGTTCATATAAGGTGCTGCCTGCAGCAACAGGAGCAAGGTTAGTAGTATCAGATAAAGGAGAAATTTTATCGCCAAAATAGGAGCCAGCGATAACAGCGCCTGCAGTTGCAGGTAAAGATACACCCAGTGCAGAAGCAATACCCATCAACGCAACACCCATAGTAGCAACAGAGCCCCAAGATGTACCAGTTACAACGGATACTACAGCAGTAATCAAAAATGCAGTTACCAGAAGCAGGCTAGGGTTAACCATTTGTACACCATAGTAAATCATCATGGGAATGGTTCCCGCTGCCATCCAGGTACCAACCAAAGCGCCAACGCAGGTCAAAATCAAAATTGCAGGCATACCCTTCGCAATTTTCTGACAGATTTCATCCATCATTTCATCCCAGGTTACACCAACACGATAAGCAATGACACCAGCTATTGCGGCAACCATCAGCAGCAGCGGCTCAGTAGCATATCCCATTACGCCCTTACCAATAGTCAAAATTAAAAGCATTGCAATAATAGGAATAATAGATTCCAGGAACGTAGGTTTTCTTTTAGGTTTTGGATTATTTTTCACATCAGACATCCAATAGCCCTCCTT
>USBG01000083.1 GCA_900552855.1 uncultured Phascolarctobacterium sp.
TCAATACAAATCTTAGTAAAAGCACTCTTAGTATTTTCCAATATACTTTTTCTATTTTCAATGCTTATATATTGTGCATCAACATCCTTCAAAGAATCTATGTCTGCTTTTATAGACTTAATTCTCTGCTCCTGCTCTGATTGGGCGATCTTATTACTATCAATTTCTCTAAGTTGCTTATCATAGGCAATCTTTTTCTCATCAATAGCCTTCGCAAGCTCTTCACTTTTGTCAATTTTGCCCAAAAGATTATCTATAACAGGAAGCTCCCGTTGCAGCTCAGAAACCTTATCATTATCATCGCATGCAATTTGATAGGCTTTTTTTAGACTATCTGTTAATTGGTCTAAATCTGCTTTTTCTTTATTTTCCTTAACTAGCTTCTCTAAAAGTTCTGTTCTATGCTGATCTATTCTAAGCTTTTCGATAGTCTCAGCAAGATCTTCACGCATTTGTTGTAGCTTACTATCACATGATGCAAGCTTTGTAGTATTTTCCTGTACTAGCTTATCTAATAAAACAATTGCATTATCAATATGACCTTCAAAACCTATTGCTTTTAATGCAATAAGCTCTTGCTCTACAGAACTAATACCATTAGCAGCGATACCACTTAACTCTTGACCAATACTACGAACCAACTCGTTATATTCTTCCTTTTTGTCAAGAAAGTCCCTATTTACCTTATCCTGCAGCTTTTGATAAAGAGTAGTATGAAAAATCTTACGGAAAATATCCATCCTATCATTTGTCGACGCCAACAGCACCTTTTGAAAATCTCCCTGAGAAATCATAGCAATGCTCTTAAATTGGTCATAATCGATTCCCATGATTTTTACTAACTCATCATCTACAGCATTATTTTTAGTAATAGGAGCTCTGCCATCATTAAACCACAGCTCTGCAGTTGCAGCTGCCTTAGTCATACCATCTCCACGTTTTTTAGGTCGTTCATATTCTGGAGTTCTATGTACGCGATATTCCTTACCATGATAAGAAAATATAAAATCAACATAGGTTTCTGTTGTCGGCTCTGCATATTTACTACGGAAGGAGTTTTGATTACGAATAGAACCACTGGCCTTTCCGTATAAAGCATAAACAATAGCATCAAAAATAGTAGTTTTTCCAGCACCAGTATCACCGGTAATAAGATAAATACCATTTTCACCAAGCAGAGAAAAATCTATAACAGTCTTTTCCGCATAAGGACCAAAAGCACAAATTTCTAATTTGATAGGTCTCATTTATACTCTGCCTCCTTTAGCTCTTCAATAAGCTCACACAAATATTCTACCTGCTCCGCTCCCAAAGCTGCACCATTTTGTTTTTCATAAAATTCAGCAAATAGCTCTAACTCACTTTTTTTCTCAACGGAAGTGACAGCATCTAACTCAGCGTTGCTTCTAGTACGCTTATTATCATATTCCAGCTGCAAAATATTACGATAAACAGTGCGCAAACGATTCATAGCATTAGGAATATCTTCCTCATCCGTCAAAGTAACTTTAACATAATCATCTGTATTAGTATTTTTATAATTTTCAAGCAGCATCAGCTCATCATAGGTACCACGTAAAATTCTCAAATCATGCAATGGAGTTAAAGGTAACTGGCTAACATTAATCTCGCCCTTAGCCCCCAACTCAACTACTGTAATAGACTTTTCCTGCTTCGCCTCAGAAAAAGAATACTTAAGTGGTGTTCCGCAATAACGAATATGCTTTTTGCCACCAACATCCTGTGGACCATGAATATGACCTAAAGCTACATAATCAAAATCAGCAAATGCCTCTGCCGCAACATTATCTGTACCACCAACACTTACATCCTCAGACTCGCAGCGTTCAGCACCAGTAACAAATTGATGGGTCACAATGATATTGCGCTCAGCTGTATCTACATTTAATCTCGTAATCGCAACAGTTACTGCATCGTGATAGCTTGCAATTTTTTCAGCCTCATCCTCAGAAAGATAATGTTTAACATTAGCAGGCTTAACAAAAGGCAATAAATAAATATTTACGTTACCATATTCATCTGCTATAGTAACTTTTTGCTCCGTTCCATCATAAGAGCTGCTAATATACACCCCTCTGTCGCTCATCAGCTTATTACAGCAGGATAAACGAGGAGCAGAATCATGATTACCGCTAATAATAAAAACAGGAATATTCATATTTGCTAGCTCAGTAATGAAACTGTCATACAAATTAACGGCTTCCTCAGAGGGCACACTTCTATCAAAAATATCACCTGCTAAAATCACACCATCAGGCTTCTCACTTCCCACATAAGCAAGAATCTGATTTAAAATGTATCTTTGATCATCAATCAAAGACACCTCAAACAACCTTAAACCCAAGTGTAAATCAGATAAATGAAAAAGCTTCAAGATTCTCAACCTCCTAATAGAATTCTGAATATATTATACCACACATTGCGCAAAGAAAAAACTCTGTCCGTTAATTCGAACAGAGTTTTTATAGATGTAATAAAACTTCCAACCTAACAACTATAACAATGCCAACATTAAAATAGGCTTTTAATTATAGCTCTAGGATAACATCATTATAAAATCAAATATTTACAAGGCGGGTATAAGAAGTTGTTTAGAAACATTAGCCACCTATCCTTGGACGTCCCTCCATATCATTAACGATATCACTCAGAGTCCACTTTACTAGTTCCCGAGGATTCTCTGAGTTACCTAATTCATTGATTTCACGCTCACGCAGGCGTTTCTTCAAGAACTTGTCGCCATCTTTTTTGTAGACAAAGAAATCAGCACTAGCTTCAACCTCAACATAGGTCTCATTATCTTCAAAACGACCGAACCAGCCATGTACCATGCGTTCGTCCATCTCATAAATACGTGCAACAACAAGAACATCCACCTTGCTTTTTTCTGCTAAGGCAGCCATCAGCTTTTTATCAACCTTAACATCATCACGCAATACGTCTACAACTACCTGTTGTGGCAAACCACCTTCAATGATTTTATAGTCTGGAAAATGATACGGCATTTTAACCATAGAACGTAGAGACTTATAAAAAGCTCCATCCACCTGACCTGTATGGTCCATAATCACAAATCCAACAGGACGTTCAGCAAAAGCAGCCAATGCACGTTGCGGTACAGCAGCAAAAGCTGTCAGCAACATAAAAACAATTGCAATTAAAGAAAATAATTTACGCACAACGAGCCTCCCTTCAAGGATATCATCAAACTAAGCCTCAAGCTATGGTATTACTATAATCCATAGCAAAGCTTACACAATTGAAAGTTGTATCCTATGAACTCTTCTCACTAAATACGCTTTTTTGAGCAGCAATGGGCCAATTCTTGATTTTAGTTAAAATAATTTTATAACATTACCAGTATAGGTAGGCTCTATACCCATATACTTTGCAATAGTCTGACCAATATCAGCAAATGTATGCAAAGGCTCTAGCTTACATGCTTTTACACCTGCACCAAAGAACAGCACAGGAGTACGCTCCCTAGTGTGGTCAGTTCCCGTCCAAGTAGGATCATTACCATGGTCAGCTGCAATAAGAACCAGGTCATCCTCGTTAAGTAATGCCAAAATTTCAGGTAAACGGCTATCAAAATACTCCAAAGCTTCGCCATAACCCTTAGGATCACGACGATGTCCATAGGAAGAGTCAAAGTCTACAAAATTAGTAAATACTAAAGTATTATCAGGTGCATCAGAAACAGCCTGCTTTGTAGCATCAATAAGCTTTTCCAAACCACCTGCAGCATAATGCTTGGTAATGCCACGATGAGCAAAAATATCTGCAATCTTGCCAACTGCATAAACATTGCCACCGCTAGCAATAACCTTATCTAAAAGAGTATCCTGCGGTGCTTGTACTGCATAATCATGACGATTAGTAGTACGAGTAAAGTCCTCAGCACAAGTACCTACAAAGGGACGAGCAATAACTCTGGCAATATTATATGGACGTACTAATTCAAAGGCCAGCTTGCACAAATCGTACAAACGCTCCAAACCAAAGGCCTCCTCATGAGCAGCAATCTGCAACACGCTATCAGCAGAGGTATACACAATGGGTTTGCCACTACGTACATGCTCTTCTCCAAGCTCCTTAATGATCTCCGTACCAGAAGCGTGGCTTTCACCCAAAACACCTGGCAGATTACCCTTTTCAATCAAAGTATCCATCAGCTCCTGGGGAAAGCATTTTGGCTTGTCAGGAAAATATCCCCAGTCAAAATCTACTGGCACGCCGGCAATTTCCCAGTGACCACTCAAGGTATCCTTACCACGACTAACCTCTTCAGCATAGGTATACGCACCAACGCTATATTCAGCTCCCAGCGGAGCAGGCAGCGCAACCCCTCTGCTCATCTCAGAAGCCTTTTCTAAGCCATGAGCCGCCAAATTAGGAAGCTGCAATGGCATAACCTTGCCACAAGCATCCTTACGATTATCAACAAACCATTGAGCAATATGTCCTAATGTATCAGAGCCTTTATCACCAAAGGCAGCTGCATCATGAGCGCTGCCAATACCAAAGGAATCCATTAAAAGAATAATTGTGCGTGCCATTTAATCACCTGCTTTCAAAAGCTGTTTTAAAGCTCCAACCGTAACCTTTACCTGACGGTCAAAGGCTGTATCATAAATATTTTTAGGAGCAATTGATTCACTATCTGTACGCTTTGCTACAACTCCACATACAGCACCTGCCTTAATGCCAAGACATTGTGCAGTAACAAAAAGAGCTGAAGTTTCCATTTCATAATTCAAGGCGCCAAGAGCCTGCCACTCCTGAAGTGTTCCCTGAAAAGCTTTAGGAACATAACCTGTGAAGCTATCATAGCGCTCCTGACCTGGCCAAAAGGTGTCAGAGGAAACAGAAATACCAACATGAGCAGGAACATTTTCCGCCTTCGCAGCCTTAGAAAGTGCCTCTACCATAGTAAAGCTTGCCACTGCAGGAAATGCCGCTGGAGCATAGTGGTAAGAGGTTCCATCAAGACGAACAGCCGCCTTATTAATAATAACCTCGCCTAAATCTATTTCATCCTGAATAGTACCAGTAGTACCAAAGCGAATTACATGGGTAATGCCAATACGTGCCAGCTCTTCTAGACAAATTGCAACAGAGGGACCACCCATACCAGTTGAGCATACTAATACAGGCTGCTTTTCAATATATGTCAACCAGCTTGTATATTCACGATGACTGGTAATAAATTCAGAATCAACACCCAAAGCACAAGCTAACGGCTCTACTCTACCTGGATCACCTGGCAGTACCGCAAACCTTGCACCACGTAAATCGTTATGGCAAAAACCAATATGATACATTACTTCATCGGGAGCAGCATAATGCTTTTCTCTCATAGGATCACTCACCTTTCTACTAACGTAGAAGAACAACCTAACGCATTAAAGGCAATGACTAAACCTTGCACATCATCAATAATAAAATTTTCATATTAATATTGTTATACAAAAGTATTGCTCACAGTCTTAAATACCTAGAGATTTTATATTATAGGCCTAGGCCTTCACCAACAAGAATAATTTTGATACGGTTAGGAACTCTGCTATAGCGTGTAATTACAAACTGACAGCAGATTGTTTCTTTAGACATACAGTTAGCACAAACGCCGGTTACAGCGCAAGGCGTTTTAATACCAGGAAAATGCTGAACGTTAGCAGGAGCAGCAGTATTGCGCGCTCTAGACATAGCAGTATCCAAATCTGCAGCCACCTTATTCATGCCAACAACCATTACTACCTTTTTAGGGCCAAAGATAAGTGCTGCACAACGGTTGCCGTTACCATCAATATTAACCAGCTGACCATCCTGGCTTATAGCATTGCTGCTCATCAGATAAGTATCGCAAAGTAAGGCCTGACGCATAAGCTCCTGCTTTTCTTCCATATTAGCAGCAGTTGCTCTATCAATGACCTTATTAGTTTTCTTGACAGCTTCAATAAGACCAATCTCATTTAAGGATTCAGAACCGCCCCAGGAAACAACATCTGTCTCAGGAATCAGCTCCAATGCCTTTGCCAAAGCCTCTTCCTTAGTAGCACAATAATAGGCCTCCATATTTCTCTTATTTAAATTTTCAATCAGTCTTTTACCTAACAATTCATTACGTTTAGCTTCTGCTTCCAGCATATTATCACCTCGTTTTAAAATCTGCAGCTAAAACAAGCTAAGCTCAATCTTCAATGTCTCCAATTACCACCTCATCAGTACCGTCCTGCTCTGCCATGCATACAGCTACAGCCTCTTTATGAGATGTAGGAACATTTTTACCTGCAAAATCTGCACGAATAGGCAGTTCACGATGACCGCGGTCAATCATAACAGCCAGCTGAATAGCACGCGGACGCCCCATATCCATCACAGCATCTAAAGCAGAACGAATAGTACGGCCTGTATAAAGTACATCATCTACAAGAACAACAACCTTGCCATTTAAATCAATATCCATCTCAGTACCATGGACAATAGGATTATAAGCTAAAGTAGATAAATCATCCCTATACAATGTAATATCCAGCATTCCAACAGGTACTTTAACACCTTCAATACGTTCAATAGAAGCTGCTAAACGCTCTGCCAAGGGAACACCACGTGTACGTATGCCAACCAGAACAATATTTTCTACACCTTTATTTCTCTCTATAATTTCATGTGAAATACGGGTAATGGCCCTACGCATGGCCGCAGCATCCATAATCACATTCTTCTTAACAAATTTGCTCATATTTCTTCTCTCCTAACATATTATAAGCAAGGCCTGCCTATCTAAATAGCTAGGACAGTATTAATTAAACTGACCTAAACGCAAACGAGTAACAATCTTGTGCATATCCTCAGGCAGAGGTGCCTCAAAGTGCATCTGCTTACCTGTTCTAGGATGGATAAAATCAAGTGTCAAAGAATGCAGAGCCTGACCATTGATAGCAAAGGGTGTCTTTTTAGGAGAATACTTAGGATCACCAACTAAGGGATAGCCAAGATATTCCATATGTACACGTATTTGATGGGTACGACCTGTCATAAGCTTGCATTTTACAATAGTATACTTACCAAAACGCTCCATAACCTCGTACTCAGTAATAGCATGACGACCATCTTCTTTAACAACAGCCATTTTCTTGCGATCATTCTTATCACGAGCGATAAGAGTTTCGATTACACCACTATCATTTTTTATATTGCCACGAACTACAGCCAAATAAGTACGCTTGGCGGTCTTATTCTGAATCTGTTCAGACAAGGAAACATGTGCTGCATCATTTTTAGCACAAATCATAATACCGCTAGTATCCTTATCCAATCTATGCACAATACCTGGACGGATAACACCAT
>USBG01000084.1 GCA_900552855.1 uncultured Phascolarctobacterium sp.
TATCAGCAACAATGGCCAGCTCTTGTCCTTTGGCAGCCATATTATAAAGGCTTGCAGTGATACCTGTTGCACCAACATTAACCTTAGAGGATGCTGTTGCTACAGCAATAGGATGAGCAGCGTCAAACCATTGTGGCTCTATTTCGATGCCCTCTTCCTTAAAAAAGCCCTTGTCCATAGCAATGAATAGGGGAGCACTGCTAGTTAGGCGCAGCATTCCTAGGCTAACCTTAGTGCTGTTCTTTGATGGTTCTTTTGGTGTATTGCCACCACAGCCAGCCATAAGCAGAACCATACATATGGTCATCAGCATAGCTAAAATTTTTTTCATGTTAAATACCCCTCTCAGAATTTCTTTTTCTACGCAGTTTAGCTGCTAATTTGTTGGATATTATTTTACACTATTTCCACTGGCTTTGCATTATTTTTCATGAAAATGACATAAAATTTGAGGATTCTGTAAAATATCCGTTCTTTTTGACACGAAAAGTGAAATAAATGTTATAATATACAGATAATAGATATATGTAAAAATGCTCCCACTAGGAACTATTACATAGCCTGCGAGAGCATCGGACTATTTTGTTTTTGGTTCTGCTATCCAGTTGTTAATCGGTTGTATTAGAGCTAGCTGCTGTTAATAGTCTTTTGTGGCAAAGCTCTCTAAAATCTGCTTTTGTTTGAGCTGGTATAAGGATGCGGATAGAGCAATCATTTTTAATGCTTGGTATATTTTATCACCTACATTATTGCATAATGGCTGTGAAGATGTTTTTGCGCTTTTATGGATTGCTATATATTATTGAAAGGAAACATTATGAAAAAGTTTGTGGGAAAAATTTTGGGACTTTCATTGTCAGGTGCATTGCTTTTTAGTGGTGCGGCCTTTGCAGAGGAGGCTCTTTTGGCTAAGGCTGACTTTACGGCGTCTGACAAATCTTTGAAGGCAGAGCTTTGGGCTGAGCAGCTGGACAGTGGCTATAATCAGCAGCTGCAGCTTTTAATTAAGAATGCTGATGGCAAGATAATAACTGCCTATAACCCTGATATTAAAGGTGGCTATAGCTGTATGCTGCAGCCTGTTAAGGTAAAAGATAAGGGACAGCAGCTTATGCTTAGCGTGGCGCAGGGTGATTGGCGCAGTGCAGTAGAATATAGAATTTTTGATATTAGTAAGCCTGCAGATATAAAGGAAGTTTTTAATAGCTCAGATAATATGGGAATCATAGTTTATGCTGAATGCAAGGATGGTGCCCTGGAGCTGCGTACATCAAATGGTGAAAGCAGTGTTATGAAGCTAAATAATGATGTTGTAGAGCAGTTGGGGAAACGTACGGATTTTGGCGGTATGTATAGTATAACTCCCTATGATGCAGATGAGGACGGTAGGGATGAGCTGCTTGTTTCTCAACGCATTTCCTCTGGAAAAACCTTAGTAGCAGAGCTGGGAGCCGTGCTGCAGCTAGATGATAAGCAGAAGTGGCAGGCCAAGGGGATTACACTGATGGATGCCTCTGTACCGGATAAAAATAATACCATTAATGAAGCTCGCAGCTTTGCTGATGGTAGTATCTTACCTAAGCGCATTGTCGTTCCGGGAAGCGAGGCAACTTATCCTATATTCATTAACAATGCCAAGCTGGAGCTGCAGGAGCAGTTTAATAAAACTCTACAGGAGGAATGCAAAGCATTTTTAAATGAGTTTTATAGTGGAAATGCTGATAAAAATTTGCTTAGTATTCGACTTATCTGCGGTAAGGATAGCTTTAGACATCACCATGTAAATATTAATCCTCAAACAGGCAAGCTGATAAAAATTGAAGAAATACTGGATGTAAAAAATCCTGATTTAATTCCACTGCTAGAGCTATTGTCAAGCAATAAAAATATCATTTTTGAAGGAATTCCTCAGGAATGGTACATAGAAGGGGAAAACCTTTTCTTTGTGCAAAACGTTTGTGGCAAAGATGAAGCAACAGGCTATAATTTGGGTAATTTGCACAAATATCTTTTAGATAAGAAATGGCTGGAACGCAAGGAATAATTACCAATAAGCTCCTGGTCCGTGTGTCGGATCAGGAGGATTATTTTGAGAAAGTTAATAGATTTTTTACCAGTTACTGACTGGCCAGTCAGTAAAATATGAAAAATGAAGAAAAATGAAGAAAATGTGAGCAATTTAAGAATAATTGCGTTAAATAGTATTTGATTTTGTGAATTTGTTACTTTATAATGGTATTATTCTGAAACTGGGTTATTATATATATTTACATAATTGATGGTTTCTGAGGAAAGAAGGAGGATTTGTATATGTTTAGTTTTACTCGCTCCAGCCGTGCCAAGAAGGCGTTGGCAGCAGCTGTAGCAGCAACACTGATGCTGACCTTTGCAGGTTGCGCTAATAAACAGCAGCAACAGCAGGGCGCTCAGGCTGTAATGGTTAAGACAATGCAGGTAATTAAGCGCGATACTCCGATCGTGTATGATTACACTGGCTTTGTTGAGGCTACTCAGGAAATGGAGCTTAAGGCTCAGGTTTCCGGTCAAATCACCGGTAAATATTTCAAGGGTGGCGATGCTGTTACTGCTGGTCAGGCTCTTTATTCTATTGATGGCCGTACCTATGAGGCAAATATGCTGAATGCACAGGCTGGACTGGCTAATGCTCGTGCATCTTTGGCTAACGCTGCAATTAATGCAGAACGCTATAGCAGTCTGTATGCACAAAATGCTGTTTCCAAGCAAGCTTATGATAATGCTATTATGCAGCGTGACCAAGCTCGTGCAGCAGTAAGTGCTAACGAAGCTATGCTGCGTAATGCTCAAATTAATCTTAGCGAAACTAATGTTAAAGCTCCCTTTGGTGGCCGCGTTGATACCAATTCCCTGGAGGTTGGTAACTACGTTGTTGCAGGTCAAACCACTTTGACTAAAATCTCCAATACTGACCCTGTATTTATCAAATTCAGTATTGCTGAGCCTGAATATCTGACCTTAGCATCCACCACTGGTAAGGGTGGCGCTGCACTTGATAATCTGACTGCTGTTTTAAGCGATGGCAGCACCTATGATATGAAGGGTAGTGTAACTGAGGTTAACCGCGGCGTTAATGATAACACCGGTACCCTGACTATTAAGGCAACCTTTGATAACCCCAATCGTAAGCTGCTCCCCGGTATGTTTGCTCATATCCAGGCAGAGGGTGGTATTAGAGAAAATGCTCTTTTGATTCCGCAACGTGCAGTTACCGAGCTGCTGTATAAGAAATTTGTTTATATCGTAGGTAACGATAACAAGGTTACTATGAAAGAGGTTGAATTAGGTCCTGTTGTTGGTCGTCTGGTTATGGTCAACGGTGGCTTGAACGGTGATGAAAACCTTGTAGTAGAGGGTACCTCTAAGGTAAAACAAGGCTCTACTGTTAATCCGCAGCCTATGACTGAAGCAGACCTGGTAACCACCGATAATGCATCTGAGGCTCATAATCAAGAAGAATCTCAAGAAGCAGCAAAATAAGGAGGTAAGCTAAATGGCTCGTTTTTTCATTGACCGTCCGGTCTTTGCAATAGTGCTGGCAATCCTTATTTCCTTGCTTGGTACTATCGCTGGTTTCAGCTTACCTATCGCTCAATATCCTAACATTACCAAGCCGCGTATTTCTGTAAGCACCAACTATGTAGGTGCAAGTGCCGATGTAGTTGAAGAGGCTGTTGCCCAAGCTATTGAGCAGAAGGTAAACGGCGTAGAAAACATGCTGGACATGAACTCCATTAGTACCAGTAATGGTCAATATGAGCTTAACGTTCAGTTCAACCTGGAGAAAAATGCCGATATCGCTTCTGTAGAGGTACAGAACCGTGTATCCCAGGCAACCAGCTCTATGCCTAGCGAGGTTAATGCTTACGGTATTACCACCGCGAAAAAATCTGCTGAAACTATTATGTACTTCGGTTTAACTTCTCCTAACAGAACCTATGATGGTATGTTCCTGAGAACCTATGCCGATGCTAACTTTATTGACGCCGTTAAACGTGTTAAGGGCGTATCTACAGTACAGGAATTTGGTCCCGAATATGCAATGCGTGTTTGGCTGAATCCTGAAAAGATGGCACAGCTTGGCGTTACTGTAAATGATATCGCCACTGCTATCAAAACTCAGAGCGTACAGGCTCCTGTAGGCTCCATTGGTGACAGACCTACTGAGGCTGACCAGGAAAAAGCTTATTCTGCAAGTGCTAAGGGTCGTCTGTCTTCTCCTGAAGAATTTGGCAACGTAATTATTCGCTCTCAAAACGGTAATAACCTGAAGCTGAAGGACATTGCTGAAATTAAAGAGGGTCCTCGTAGCGATATGGTTATCGGCCGCTTAAACGGCGGTGATGCTGTTGTATTCCCTGTATCCCTGACCTCTGATGCTAACGCTATTGAAACTGTAGCTAAGATTAGAGAGGTTCTGAAGGATGCTGAAGAGCGTTTCCCTGAGGATATGGAAATCGTAATTATTCAGGATAATACTCAGTTTATTACTGAATCCTTGGAAAAGGTAGCACATACCTTCTTCGAAGCATTAGTACTGGTTATTTTGGTAGTATTTATGTTCCTGGGAAGCTGGCGTGCAACTTTGATTCCTTTGCTGGCAGTACCTGTATCCCTGTTAGGTACCTTTGCTGCCTTTGTAATTTTAGGCTTTACCATTAATACCCTGACTGCATTTGCTATGATTCTGGCAATTGGTCTGGTAGTAGACGACGCAATCGTAGTAGTAGAGGCCGTAGAGCATCATATTCAGGAAAACGGTATGTCTCCTAAGGAAGCAACCTATCGTGCAATGAATGAAGTATCTGGCCCTGTAGTTGCAATTGCCTTCGTACTGGCTGCAGTATTTATTCCTGTAGCATTTACTGGCGGTACTGTAGGTGAGCTGTACAAACAGTTTGCTATTACCGTATCCGTATCCATGATGCTGTCTGCTGTTGTAGCATTGTCTCTGACTCCGGCACTGTGCTCCCTGCTTTTGAAAAAGAAGGGTCAGGAGGAAGAGGTTAAGGGCTTTGTTGGCAGAGCAGTTAAGAGCTTTAATGACTGGTTTGAGCGTGCTCTTAGCAAATATGTTAAAAATGTTGAGCTGTGCATCCGTAGAGCTAAGCTGATGCTTGTTGGTTTAGTGGTGCTGCTGATTTGCATTGGTGCTCTGTCCAAGATTACTCCTACTGGCTTCGTTCCTACAGAAGACCAAGGTATGACTGCAGTATCCTTCAGTATGCCTGAGGGCGCTTCCAGTAACCGTACTATTCAGGTTATGAACGAGCTGAGTGCTAAGGCTGCCAAGTTTCCTGGCGTTAAAAACGTTATGGAGGTTGCTGGTGTAGATATTCTGTCCAGTGCACAAAAATCTAACGCTGGTCTGCTGGTTGTATCCATGGAGGATTACAGCAAGCGTGATAACAGCGTACAAGATATTATTCCTATGATTTTTGGTATGGGTGCTCAAATGCCTGACGCAACTGTAATGGCATTCCAACCGCCTTCTCTGCCTGGTGCTTCCAATACCGGTACCTTAAGCTTGTATTTGATGAACTTAGCAGGTGAGGATGTTGAGAAAATGGGCGAGCGTGCTAATGCATTCCTTGCTAAAGCAATGCAGCGTCCTGAAATCGGCATGGTATATACCACCTTGAATACCACTACTCCTATGTACGAGTTTGATGTGGATCGTGAAAAGGCAGAATCCCTGAACGTTCCTGTAGCAAGTGTATTTACCGCACTGCAAACCTTCTTAGGTGGTAGCGAAATCAATGATATCAACAGCTTTGGCCGTACCTGGAAGGTTATTATGCAGGCTGACGCTCAATATCGTACTGGCGTTAATGACATGCGTTATTTCTACGTACGCAGCAATAATGGCGATATGGTACCCCTGAATACTCTTGTTACTCCTAAAACTAGAAACAGCTCCGTAGTTATGACTCGTTTCAACGGTGCTCGTGCAATTAAGATTGCAGGTGACCCGGCTTCTGGTTATTCCACTGGTCAAGCTATGACTGCACTGGAAGAAGTAGCTAAGGAAACACTGCCTTCTACTTACACCTTTGAATGGGTTGACCAAAGTCGTGACGAAATTGAAGCAGGTAGCCGTTCTACCCAAATCTTCATTATTTCTCTGATTTTCGTATTCCTGTGTCTGGCAGCTTTGTATGAAAGCTGGACCATTCCTCTGGCAGTACTTCTGTCCGTTCCCTGCGCTGTATTTGGCTGCTTCCTGTCCCAATATCTGCGTGGTCAACAGAATGACGTTTATATGCAGATTGGTTTAATTACCTTGATTGGCTTGTCTGCTAAGAACGCAATTCTGATTGTAGAGTACGCTAAGATGAATATGGAAAAAGGCATGGGCGTTGTAGAGGCTGCTATAGAAGCATCTCGCCTGCGTCTGCGTCCTATTCTGATGACCTCCTTCGCGTTTATCTTAGGTTGTGTGCCTCTGGCAATTGCAACTGGCCCGGGCGCTGGTGCTCGTGTATCCATGGGTAACGCTGTAGTTGGTGGTATGACTATTGCAACTGGCTTCGGTATCTTCCTGATTCCGGTTCTCTTCGTTGTAGTAGAACGCTTCTTCAGCAAAAAGAAGCATGATGAAAATCAACCCCAAGAGTAAAGTAAATATGTGAAAAGCTCTAAGAGACTCGCCTTTAGGCGGGTCTCTTTTTTTGTGATGCTAGTGCAAAGTATTTGATGAGCGTTGGTAAGTATTGCTTGAAGTATGATATTGAAAATTGCTTTTTAGAGATTTATTTGTCGTGTAAAGCCTATAATTTTAGCTGAAAAAATCATATGTATATCTAAAGCCGCTGATAAATTCTCAGCTTGGCATAGGATTTGTTTTAGAGCCTTTTGGATAAACTTGGATAGATTATATATGATATTAAATTAAAGCCCCTTAAAAACGAAATTAGGACGTCTAAGGGGATTTGTTCACCTAGCATCCATGTATTCTGTTGCATTTGAAATATAATTAAAAAAAATTAGGGCGTGATACTGGTTTGAGAACAAAAATATAGATGGTCAAAAATTATTTTTACGAATAAAAATTATGAGTATAAGCGTAATGTTCTGTTTTTGGGAAATTGCTTTAGCTAATTTAATAGAGGAGCGTAACGTAAAAAGTATATATTTATTGACCAAGAATAGTGTGAATGCTAAATTTGGGCAAAAAAATAACCGGCCAGAGCCGGTTGTTTTTTTTGTCTGCAGGTGGTTTCGCAATTTTTACTGCAGGCGTTCAATTCTGCAATCTCGCAAATTGAGAATTGAGAGGAAAATATTTTTGTTGCTTAGCATGTCCCATTATAGCAAATAATCTATCTAAA
>USBG01000085.1 GCA_900552855.1 uncultured Phascolarctobacterium sp.
CTCCTGGTCCTCAGGCTCAAAGCGCAGCCATTTTTGTAAATTGCGCAGCATACGTGGCTTTTCCGCCTGCCAAGCCTCATTATCTACAAGAATACCCTTATTGATGTTTTCCTGACACACCTCTGTAAAAAGCTCTGTCAGGCGCTGTGGCAAGGCCATCTGCTCCTCACTGGTCAGCTCTGTTAATCTTGTATGCAAATACTCCCTTATAAAGCGGTCCATAACAGCATGATAAATATTGCCCTCATCCAGCTTATTCAGCCTATCCTCTCTATCGCCAAATTCATCCTGCTTCCATACACGTTTACCAAGATACATAAAGGGACAGGCAGCATAGGCCTCCAAGGCAGAGGGACTAAAGCTATTGCCAACCCTTTTACGGATTACGCCCTCCAGCTCTGCTGCAAGCACGCCGTTATAGCGTCCATTTTGTTTAAGAGCAGCCTCATCCGCAGCTGTAAGATTAGTCAGCGGTGCATCTGTAGACAATAGGCCGCTTACTAATAGCTCCTGCTCCTTAGCCAGCTGCTTTTCCTTATTGTAGGCAGCAGAATATTCCCTGCGCAGGATATCAACCTCTGCACTATCTAAAATGGCTTCACCAACCTGTTCCTTTAGCCATTGCTGGTCACAGCTGTGACCTAAGCAGTATAGCTCATTGGCAGATGCAGGCTCCTTAGTCAGAACTTTTTCCGTCCTAACATTGGCAAACAGCCTTTGCACCTCTTCCACATAACGACTAGCACCGTTTTCATCATCCTCAAACCAGGTCAGCACCAGTCCCTGCTCCGCAGCTGCCACCGCAGAAGCAAAAAAGTAGGCATCCTCAGCGTAAGCAGCTGCTGTGTTGGGCATTTCAATACCAAGGCTCATCAGCTCACCACGCTCTTGGTCACTATAGACCTTATTATCACGCCGCTTATAGGTTTTTCCTAAAAGCTCACGCTCATTATCATCATAAAGCCAGCTTTCTGTCTTGCCACTAGGAAACTCACCCTCGCGCATTCCTAACATAAAAACATAGTCACGCTTTAATCCCTGCAAATTAATGGCCTCCGTTACCAGCACGCCATCCTGACGACCATCTGCCAAGGTAATCTGCACGCCCTTAACCGCTTCGTTAAAAAGCTGGCGCCATTCCTGCAAGCTGCAAACAAGTCCTCTTTTTTCGCAGGTTGCATAATCACCTGCCAAAGCAGTTAAGGCCTCCACAAGCTTTTTCTTAGCTAAAAGCATTTCCTGCAGCTGTTCAATAGTAATGCAGCAGCTACATTTATTTTTAACGCTGTCCTTATACATACGGCCAAAATATTGGTCCAGCTGTAATCCCTTTAACAGCTCCAAAATAGCTTCAACGTATTTTTCCAGCTCTGCCTTAAACGGAACGCTAGTGATAAATTCGTTAATAAGCTCCAGCTTAGCATCCTCAGGATAATTACCCTGCTCCTGCTCAAATTTAATGCGATCTCTAATTTCAGCAGGACTGTTAAAATATTTCTCCTGCTGCAGCTTAGTAATCTTTTCACCATCTATAGTAAAGATAAGGCGTCCGATGGCAGACTCTAGCAGCTTAAAATAAGCCTGTGCTCCCTGATAGCTGTTTTCTACAGACTGCAAAAGCAGCTGCACAAAGCTAGTAATCGGCTCGCTGCCAAGCTCCGCTGTTTTGGGCAAACTAATAGGCAGTCCATATTCGTCTGCTAAAGCACGCAAGCCTGTATAATTGGCAAAGTCACGCACAACAAGAACAATATCATCTGCAGCAGTCCTCGCCCTTTCTGCGCCAAAAAGAGTGCTTTTGCCCTGCAGTAAGCGCTTAACCTGAGTAAGTACCCAACGCATTTCCTCATCACGACTGCGAAAGCTGAATGTATGCACCTGCTCCGTCTGTGGTCTATACTGAATTGGTACATCATTATATAAATTTTTACGCAAATGCTCACTCATAGCAGAAGCAGCCTGTCCACACTCTAAACGCTGCTCCACGCCTAAATAGCCTACAAAGGTAGCATAGGCTGCATCCACAGCTCTAAAAATGCTATCACGATTCTTTTCATAGGTAATACCAATCTTAAGCTGGCAACGCTGCCCCAAGGCATGAACAAAGCTATGCTTTAAAACATCCAGTGTATAAAAATCGCTCAAATATACATGAGACCATGGAATAAAGGGATTTTCACGCTCTAAAACCTCTAAGGCAAGCTTAAATTTACCCTCCAGATCGTACCATTTGTGCTTATCGAGTTCAGCACAATATTCATCGTATAAAAGAGTTATTTCCCTATCCTTCATGCCTAAGGAATCCTGCCTGTCCCACGCCTCCATAGCAAAATCCAACTCCTCAGCAGTAGCACCGCTGCGAGAAAGCTGACCAATTAAAGAGGTTACTGAAGAAACAAAGCCTCTTTTCTCCGCCAGCTTGGCAAAATGCACCAGCCTGCCCTGATTCAAAAGTCTTTTTATAATACTCTGTACAATAATCTCCTGAGTACGACGGTTAATTTCCTTATACTCCATATAACCATTACGATTAAGCAGCTTGGCAGCCATTTCATCAAGGCCCAGGCTTTTTATACCATGCTGACGCAAAACCTGCTCCTTTAGCTTGCCATTAGGAACAACAAGGACACCCTTAGGCAAATGCTTAAGCTCTTCGCAAAAAATATCTCTAGCAGCCTCACCTAAAGGCGCACAATAAAAATTACTCATCACAAGCCTCCTACAACCAACTACATATTATCATACCAGGAGCTTTTTACACGCACCCATTTATCACCAAAGGACTTGTCACGTACTCTAAGCCATTGCCCCTCGTCAACTGGATAAACCTTACTTTTAGGAACATCTAGATGGATGTTGTAGTTATCCTCTGTTTGCGCCATTATGGTTACTAAATCGTCTGCCTCATTAATGCTGATAAATTTAAAAAAGCTGCCCTGCTTTAACCTATAAGCAGCACCATTATTGGCATCAACAGTAATATCCTCGTTGATGTAAACCATAGTTGGAGCACCATACTTAACCTTTTCCAGCACAATAGCATCTATATTTTTAGGAATAATCCTGCGGTCAGCATAGGCAGTGGGCGCTTCATACAGGGCCGTGCCAGATTTTACTTTCATTATCTCAGCATTTTTAGCACCTATTATATTACCTAATAAGGCGCCTACTACAAATAAAACTACAGCCAAAGCAATTGTAATTGTTCTATTCATCTTCAGTCACCTCATTTCACAGCACGCACATCTACTGCTTCATTATACACATAGCCCTCTTGACCGCTTTCTGTTCGCACCTTAACCCAACCTCTGATATAGGGCATTTTTACCTCGTTGGTACTAAGAGTAATATTATGAATTTTGCCATCTACATTAACATTGGCATCATATTCACCAGTAGAGCCATTGTAGCCTAAAATATTAACCTCTGTTCCCTCTGGAATAATAAAGGATTTAGAAAACAAGCGGGAAATTTTAATATCAAAGCGTGTAAAGCCTACATTTTCCTTGGTGTCAAGACTTGGCACCAGTGCCAAATATTCCACCCTCATAGTTTTATTCAGCTTAGCTATAACATTGCCTGTCACATTGGATGGCTGGTCATACACATCAACATCATTATAAAGAATTTGGCTAAGATATTTTACACGCTCCAATTTAGTCGTCTGCAAATTTTTAGTTACAGACGCTACATCAAAGGAGGTAAAGTGTTCTCCACCTGGTGCAGCAATAAATCTGCCATAAATAAAGCCTGCTAACAAGCCTGCAGCTAATCCCAGCGCCAAGAGCCTGTAACCACTGTTCTTGCTAGTAACACCGCTTTTGCTCTTCTGACTATTACCACTAACATCAGCAATAATTTCCGCATCGTCTATACTTTCATTTTTAAGAAAATCCTTCAGCTTGCTGCTATAGGACCTGCTGCCCTGCTGCTTATTTTTGCCAAATAGCTTCATAACAGTTACCCCCTTAAAGCTTATCCTTCTTGCCCAAGGCTAAGGCTACGCCTGCATTAACCTAAGTATTACTACTATTATATTAAGCATCAGTAGTAATGTAAAGTATGCAGTATTTCCTACTGTCTTCTCCTTTCGCACACTCTTTCCAAAAAATATGCTGTTATAAACTCTCTGTCATTGCCTAACGACAATTCCACTAGGCCCAAGCCACCTTCTCTTAGTCCGTTGCCAATTCATCTTGTTTCCAAAAAGGAAAAGCTTAAGTGCAATCGAATGGAAGGTTCCCCTTTTAAGGGGAGCTGTCAGCGTAGCTGACTGAGAGGTGAAACGCAATTTAATGGTATTCTAACATTTACCGCTCCCCTTCGCACACTCTTTAAAAAATATGCAAAAAAAAGAGCCGCGGTACAGCAATAGCCATACCACAGCCCTTTAACGCTCCGCAGAGCAGCTTTATTTAATTATTGTACAATAAGGCTTAAATCACCAACTGCATGGGTTACGTCCTTAACAGCAGAAAGCAGTGCCAGACGTTTATTTTTAACACGAACGTCTTCGTCCATAACCATAACGTTTTCAAAGAATTCGTTAATAGGAGCAACCAGCTTAACAGCCTCAGCTAAAACGCCAGCGTAGTCATAACGCACCTCAAGGGTGAGAATTTCCTTGCTTGCAGCCAATACAGCTTCATGAAGAGCACTTTCAGCAGGATTTGCAAACAAACCAGTGTTGATAGCGGTTTCCTCTTCAATTTTCTTGCACAGATTGGATACACGGGTAGCAGCCTGAATCAGAGCAGGAGCTTCCTCAGAAGCAACAAAGGCGTTAAGAGCCATTGCGCGTTTATAAAGGTCAGCAACGTCGTCATTACGCTCCTCGGACAGAACTGCATCTACAACGTCATAACGAATACCTTGGTCGATAAGCATATTCTTCAGACGCATACGGATGAACTCGCAGATTTGTTTAACCAGTGCGCCAGCCTTATCAGTAGGAATATTCAGCAGATACATCATACCGCCAACCATTTTGTACAGAGACATGTGGTAGTCAGCATCAATGATGATGTTAATAACGCCCAGTGCCTGACGACGCAGTGCATAGGGGTCCTGAGAACCGGTAGGAGCCATGCCACGACTAAAGGTTGCACAGATGTTGTCCAGCTTATCAGCAATGCCTACAATGCGGCCAATATGGGAAGCAGGCAGAGCATCACCGGCAAAACGAGGCAGATAGTGCTCAAAAATACCATTAGCAACCTCAGGAGCTTCGCCAGCCAGCTTAGCATATTCGCGGCCCATTACGCCCTGCAGCTCGGTAAATTCAACAACCATGCCTGCAACCAGGTCGGTTTTAGCCAAGAGAGCAGTGCGCTCTAGCTTATCCTTATCAACCTTGCAGTTTAAACCAAAGGCAATCATGTTAGCAGCCTGAACCAAACGTTGGCTCTTATCATTCATGTTACCCAAGCCCTCTTGGAAGGAAACAGTTTTCAGTTTTTCAAGACGTTCCTCTTGGCTAACCTT
The DNA here is from genome assembly GCA_900552855.1 of uncultured Phascolarctobacterium sp. Taxonomy (GTDB): domain Bacteria; phylum Bacillota; class Negativicutes; order Acidaminococcales; family Acidaminococcaceae; genus Phascolarctobacterium_A. The sequence continues at coordinate 5,485 of USBG01000085.1, forward strand.
CAGGTCTTCGTTAAAGAAGAATTCAGCATCGCTCAGACGTGCACGCAGTACGCGCTCGTTACCATGAGCAACAACCTCAATATGCTCAGCGCCGCCGTTACGAACGGTGATGAAGCGGTTCAGCAAGGTGCCATCCTCAGCCAGCACGGGGAAATAACGTTGATGCTCACGCATAGGAGTGATTACGCATTCCTTAGGCAGAGCCAGATATTTTTCTTCAAAGGTACCGCACAGTGCAGTAGGCCATTCAACCAGATAGTTAACCTCTTCCAGCAGGTCCTCGTTGATTTCTGCATGACCGCCAACAGAAGCACCCATATCAGTTACTTGCTTGCGAATCAGCTCACGACGAGCATCTTGGTCAACCATAACAAAGTTTTCCATCAGTACCTTTTCATAAGCATCAGCATTAGGAATTTCTACTGCGCTATAGGTTTTCATAACTGCAGAAGCAACAGTGTTTTTAACCTTGGTTGCAGCCTTGCCAAGCAGGCTCTTAGCTGCATCTACAACGGAATCAAGGCTATCAATTTCATTTTCCTTAGCAGCGTCCTTTACAGAAGGATGCAGGAAACGATGGCCACGAGAATATTTACCGGATTTAACGCCAGTAATTTCTACAGGAACTACCTTGTCACCAAAAAGAGCTACCATCCAGCGGATAGGACGTACAAAACGGAATTCATGGTCGGACCAACGCATGGTTTTCGGGAAGCTCATAGAGGTGAGGATATCCAGCAGCAGCTCAGGCAGCAGCTTTTCAACAGGTTCACCAGCCAGATGCTTAATTGCATATACATAGTTATCACGAACAACCAGGTCTTCAACCTCAACGCCTTGACCACGAGCAAAGCCTTGAGCAGCACGGGTTGCTTCGCCATCCTTAAATGCGATTTGTGCAGAAGGACCCTTAGCCTCTACAACAGTATCAGCTTGGGACTCAGCAACGCCATCAGCAATAAAGGTCATACGACGAGGAGTACCCAGTACGCGCACGCCTTCAAAGGGAATGCGCAGCTCAGTCATTTTCTTTTCAGCCAAATCCTTCAATTGTGCCAAAATATTAGGCATAAACTTTGCAGGAATTTCTTCAGTACCAATTTCAAACAGTAACTTTTCCATTATTTTACCTCCCCTTTCTTGCACAGCGGGAAGCCCATTTCTTCACGTTGTTTTACGTAAGCAGCTGCGCACAAACGTGCCATTGCACGTACACGGCCAATATAAGCAGTACGCTCGCTTACGCTGATTGCGCCACGGGAATCCAGCAGGTTAAAGGTATGAGAGCATTTCAGAACGTAGTCATAGGCAGGACGGATATAGCCCAGCTCAATTACGCGCTTAGCCTCTGCTTCATATTTGTTGAACAGGTCAAAAAGCAGTGCGGTATCAGCAATTTGGAAGTTATAGTAGGATTGCTCAACCTCGTTAGTGTGGAATACATCACCATAGGTTACATCGCCAACCCATTTAATATCATATACGTTTTCTACGCCTTGGATATACATAGCCAAACGCTCCAAGCCATAGGTAATTTCTACGGTTACAGGCTTAACATCAATGCTGCCAACCTGTTGGAAATAGGTAAACTGGGTGATTTCCATACCATCCAGCCAAACCTCCCAGCCCAGGCCCCATGCGCCCAAGGTAGGAGATTCCCAGTTATCCTCTACAAAGCGAATATCATGCTCCTCTTGGCGAATGCCCAGCTCTTCAAGGCTTTGCAGATACAGCTCTTGAATGTTTTCCGGAGAAGGTTTAACGATTACTTGGAATTGATGATGCTGGAACAGACGGTTAGGGTTGTCACCATAACGACCGTCAGCAG
>USBG01000086.1 GCA_900552855.1 uncultured Phascolarctobacterium sp.
CCATAGCTGTTCAAAGTTAGGGGCATCCTTAACCATTTCTGGAGTTATGCCATGAACGTCAATGTTTTCTTGATTAAAATATAAGAATTTAGGCTTAATTAAGCTGTAAAATTCGTCTATAATATGACCATCTTTTACGGTTACAAGACCGATGGAGCATGCGCTGCCACGATTGGCATTAGCTGTTTCAAAATCTAAGGCTACAAATTCCATATTGGCTTTCCTCCTATAGAATCTTTAGTGTATAACTATTGTACCATAGTATAAGAAATTTTGTAACTTGTGTTTTATAAAAGAAGTACATAGCTCTGTTTACAATCAGAATAATATTTAGATATATAGCACTGAATAAGGCTTATAAGTTTTACTACTTATGTTTAAATACAGCGATATATAACGTAAGGCTTAGATTTATATATCTATGGACTTACTAAATATCAATATAATTTAGCTTGATTTTATGGTTATTTGGGGTGGAGTATTGAAGGATGGTTTTATAAATTGTAATATGATATAATTTCTACGAAGAGTAATAAGCAGATTTTGCTATTTTCGATAAGGAGGTTTATATGGATACAAGAGTTGCTGTAATTTCAATAATTGTTAGTGAAGCAGGTGCTGTAGAGGAATTAAACAAGCTGCTGCATGCTTATAGTCAATATATAATTGGACGTATGGGTATTCCTTATCGTGAAAAGCAGGTGAATATTATCTGTGTTGCTGTAGACGCACCGCAAAATGATATTAGTGCTCTTTCTGGACGTTTAGGCAGGCTTAAGGGGGTTACCAGTAAGGTGGCCTATTCCAACACGTAATGGAAATATAGATTGTAAGATATGTACGATAATTAAAGAGCGTTGTTAGTAATATTGACAATTTTGATAAACAAGAAATAAATCAGTGCTGTGATGCTAGAAGCTGCTGGTTAGTATTAATAATATATTGCTTATGCCATAAAAAAACTCCGACAGTTGGCTTAGCCAGCAGTCGGAGTTTTGTGTTTTTATTATTCGTTCATCAGATGCAGATATTTGAAGAGCTTAAAGAGCAGGCTCATAATGATTGCAACAACAGTTGCCAAAACCATGCCTTGTACGCTGAAGGCACCAAAGCTCAGTTTAGCACCGGACAGACCAATGATCATGATTACAGAGGTCATAACAAGGTTAGAGGATTTGCTGTAATCTACATGACCATCAACCAAAACGCGGATACCAGAGGTTGCAATTACACCAAAGAGCAGGACGCAAATACCACCCATTACAGGAACAGGAATGCTGTGAATCAATTCAGACAGCTTACCGCAGAAGGAAAGGATGATTGCCATTACTGCTGCACCGCCGATTACCCAGGTGCTGTATACTTTAGTAATTGCCATTACGCCGATATTTTCGCCGTAGGTGGTATTAGGAGTAGCGCCGGCAAAGCCAGAAACTACATTGGAGAGACCATCTGCAAAGAGGGAGCGAGACAGACCAGGATTTTTAATAAGATCGCGCTCAACAATGTTGCCAGTAACAACCAGGTGACCAATATGCTCAGCCAAAACTACCAATGCTGCAGGCGCAATGATGATAACGGCATTCCAGTCAAATGTAGGAGCATAGAAGTGTGGTACTTGGAACCAAGGTGCATCAATGATGGGCTGGAAGTTAACCATACCTTTGAATGCAGCAAAGATATAACCACAGATTACGCCAAAGAGAATTGGGATAATGCTCATGAAGCCACGGAAGGCCACGGAGCCGATGATACCAACAGCTAAGGTAAACATGGAAATTGCTACATTATCCATATTGATGTTTTCACCAGTCAGGCCAGCCATACCAGCAGCGGTAGGAGCCAGCTCCAAACCAATTACAGCGATGATTGCACCCATGGCTGCCGGCGGGAAGATAACATCAATCCAGCGAGTACCAATAAAATGAATGATAATGGAGAAAAGCATAAACAGCAGACCAAAGACAATGAAGCCTGATTGAGCATGGCTGTAGCTTGATGTGGACAAAATAAGCAATACAGGAGAGATGAAGGCAAAGCTAGAACCCAGATAGGAGGGAATCTTGCCCTTAGTAAGGAAGATGTACAGTAGGGTACCGATACCGTTCATAAACAAGCAGGTAGTAGGACTTACTTGGAACAGGAAGGGAACCAGTACAGTAGCACCAAACATTGCAAACAAATGCTGAATACTCAGGGGAATATTGAGCAACAGCGGTGGACGTTCTTCAACGTGAATTACTCTACGTTCCATTTAATTACCTCGTTTCTTTAATTATATGATTAATTTATATCTATAACATTGTACGTGCAAAATCAGGTAAATGCAAGGGATTTTGTAAATATTTTTACAAGATTATGAAATAAAAATAGTCTCTCCTAATTGAGAGACTATTTAAAGCGTATTTATACTCCTGTACCATCAAAGGTAGGAATAAAATCCTTGCAGGCAGCTTCGCCCTCTTGCACAAAACCATCCTCAATGGTGCTGTTCATAAGATAGCTTTCAAGCTCGGCGTATTCCTCATCAGTAACAGTACGGTTAATTTCTGGATATTCTGCAGCACGTCCACAGGGAATGTATTGACGCATTAGACTGAACATGACCTGACCAGGCTTAAAGGTTTTGGCAACCCAATCAATTACACCTTTGGTATTTTCAATCATGCCAGGCATAATCAGATGGCGGATAAGGACACCACTGGTCATGATGCCATCATCATTAATCTTATAGTCACCAACCTGTTTGTGCATTTCCTTAATTGCTTCTGTGGTAATACGGAAGTAGGAGGGAGCATTGCTATATTTTATAGCTGCCATATCATCAGAATATTTTAAATCTGGCAGATAGATTTGCACCTTGCCTTTTAAGCGACGCAGTGTGTCCTGAGTTTCAAAGCCACTGGTGTTGTAAACAACTGGAACAGGAAGAGGTGCATCTAGACTTTGAATAACAGCTTCCGTAAAATGAGTTGGTGTAACGAGGTTGATATTATGAGCACCCTGAGCAATAAGCTCCTGATAAATTTCTTTTAGGCGTTCTATTGTAATTTCCTTGCCAAAGCCGTCACGATGGCTGATATCATAGTTTTGACAGAAAACGCAGTGCAAATTACAGCCAGAAAAGAAAACAGTGCCGCTGCCTTTTGTTCCGCTGATGATGGGCTCTTCCCACATATGCAGGCCGGCGCGGGCTACGATTGGCTGCATACCACAGCCACAGCTGCCAAAGTAATGTTCTGGATTTGTATCATGCATGCTTTCTGGGCGGTCAACGCCACAGCGATGAGGACAAACATAGCAATAGGTCAAAATAATCAACTCCTTTAAACTATTTGAAAAACTATTGCTTATCAGTGAGAGCGTTATGAAAAAACAATAGCCTTGGAGACTCTTTTTACTTATTATATATTGTAACACACTGTAAAATTATTGACAAAAATATATCTAGCTTCTATAATTTTAGTAGTAGGTCATATAACTGACGGAAGTGGATTACCACAGGGGAGTATGACCGGTAACGCCGACCGTCTGGGCATGATTATGTACCGGAGTGTCGGTATTTTTATTTTTAGGAGGTATGATTGTGAAAGAATTAGCATTAAAGTATGGCTGCAACCCCAATCAGGCAAAGGCTCGTATTTATATGAAAAATGGCGCTGAGCTTCCTATCGAAGTACTCAATGGTCGTCCTGGTTATATTAATTTCTTAGACGCTTTCAACAGCTGGCAATTAGTTAAGGAGCTGAAGGAAGCAACTGGTCTTCCTGCTGCTGCATCTTTCAAGCATGTAAGCCCTGCTGGTGCTGCAGTTGGTCTGCCTATGAGTGATACTCTGAAAAAAATCTATTATGTAGATGATTTGGAGCTGTCTCCTCTGGCTAATGCTTACGCACGTGCTCGTGGTGCTGACCGTATGAGCTCCTATGGTGACTTTGTAGCTTTGTCCGATGTGTGTGATAAAGAAACTGCTACCATGCTGGCTCGTGAGGTTTCTGATGGTGTTATTGCTCCTGGCTATACTGATGAAGCATTGGAGATTTTGAAAACCAAACGTAAAGGCACCTACAATGTAATCAAAATTGATCCTGATTATGTTCCTGAGGTGTCTGAATCCAAGGATGTTTTTGGCATTACCTTTGAACAAGACCGTAACAATGCTAAAATTACTGAAGAGCTGTTTGTTAATCGTCCTACTGTTAACAAGGAAATTCCGGAAGCTGCAGTTCGTGACCTGCTGATTTCTCTCATCGTTCTCAAATATACTCAATCCAACTCCGTATGCTACGTTAAAGATGGCCAAGCAATTGGTATCGGTGCTGGTCAACAATCTCGCGTACATTGCACCCGTTTGGCTGGCGGCAAGGCTGATATCTGGTGGCTGCGTCAAAACCCGAAGGTTCTGGCTCTGCCCTTTAAAGATAGCATCCGTCGTCCTGACCGTGACAACACCATCGACGTATACATCTCCGACGATTATGAAGATGTACTGGCTGATGGCGTTTGGGAAAACTTCTTCACTGAAAAGCCCGAACCTCTTACCCGTGAAGAGAAAAAGGCTTGGATTGCTGAGCTGAAGGACGTTGCTCTGGGTAGTGACGCATTTTTCCCCTTTGGCGATAACATTGAACGTGCTCATCGCAGCGGCGTACAATACATCGCTCAAGCTGGTGGCTCCATCCGTGATGATAATGTTATCGAAACCTGCGATAAATACGGCATCGCAATGGCATTCACCGGTCTGCGCCTGTTCCACCACTAAGAACAGGGCAACTGCCTAGATAAAAATTTAAGGACTCTGTGCGTAAGTACGGAGTCCTTTTTATATATTATTTTTTCCAACAATTTCAGTCAATCTCTAGCTGCTTGGTCATATCATTATATTTATTTTAGTAATGCTTCGTTTATACAGAGCTAGTAGAATATCTAGGCTTAAAGTTATGGTCAGCAGGTGTTTCCTTCCATAAGTTGATAAAGATATATAGCATTGAGTTTGAAATTTTTCAAAATTGACTAACAGCCTTCTGTAGTGTACACTAAACTTATAGTAATACGAAAATACACATATTAAGGAGGTTTATTTATGAGTAGATGGATGCGTGTTCTATTGATGTCTCTTTTAGTTATTGCTATGGCTGTTGTTAGTGGCTGCGGTGGCGATAAGTTTGTCGGAAAGTGGGGACATGAGGAGGATAATAATCTTATTGGCTTCTCAGGTAAATATTTGGATACCATTGATATCGAAAAAAATGGTGAATCCTATGTTTTGACTATTAGCAAAAGCAGCTTTGTGATGCATAGGGACCATTTGGAGGGCTCCAATATTTTTAATCCTAAGTACGATGCTGTGTTCCAATGGGATACTAGCAAGCCTATAAAATTCTCTGCTAAGGCTGATGGCGATAATCGTTTAGTCATTACTGAGGCTGGCATGCCTGCAACCACTGTAACCTATATTGAAAAGGATGGTACTCTGCTTTTTGATAATATTGTTTACAAAAAGTACAAGAGCGGTGACGTGCAAAAATTTAAGGATGCTGAAGCAAAGCGTTTACAGGATTTGTACGATGTAGACGATATCCGCCCCTATAAGAAAAAATACATGAAGAGCCTGACTATTATCAATAACAAAGAGCAATAGTTAGAAAGCAAATAGCGTCCTGTCTGCATAAAAGATGCGGGCAGGCGTTTTTTGTTGTAAGCATTTCTCGCTTTGTTCCCTGCTTCAACGCCCGGACTTCACCCAGAGAGAGCAGATCATACCCATTTTCCCAGCAGCGCTGAACGGTCCGCACGCAGAGCAGCTCCAGCGCCGCACACTGTGCTGCTGTGGGCAGAGCGGTGCCCGCCCTGCGCTGGCCGGTCAGGGTCACGGCAAAGCCATCTTCTACAGCTTCCACCGATACCATACAGCGCCGGAAAGTCACCTGCCCGCTACCCAGCGGAAAAGTGTGTTCTCCGCTCTGACCCAGCAGCAATTGTGCCATCTGGCTCTCTGCCGGGGTGACCCGGGTGTTTCCTGCTTCGGTGAACAGAAGCATTCTCTCCGCATTTTCCATACCTTCTTCGGTCAAGGCAAGCACCGGAGCCAAAAAGGCGTTCCGGCTCTCGTATAGGTGCGGAGCCTGCGGTGCAGCTTCTTTCACGACCTGCAAAAGTCGTTCCGGGAACGGTTCGTCTTCTCCGTCTGCTGCGGCCAGTTCTTCTCCGGAAAGATCCATGCAGAAGACCCGGGCAGACAAGCCCTGCACCGGCTCCTCTTTCAACACGGTCTCCGCCTGTCGAATGGTTTTTAAAGTTGTTTCGGCATTCAAAAGCAGATACTCGCACAGCCGGTAACTTGCTTTACGGGGCAGGCCACGCTCGGCTTCAGTCAGAGCCGTTTGCAGGGTGTTTCCCTGCCCCGTGTAGAGCTGTACCCTTGCGGCGGCATCAGAAGCATCGGCGGCGGCTTCCGGAAACTGGTAGAGCAGCCCCACCGTCCAGCTCTGTGCCACCACTGTGGGCGGGGTAAGAATCAAGGCACGCACCATGCTTTTCTCGGTATTCTCTGCCCGTAAAAATCCCCCGCACCAGAGCACCAGCACCCATGCCGCCAGCCACCGGAGGGCACGCTGTTGGCCCGTCATGCGTTTTCCTCCGCAGGCGTAGCCCTGCCCCACAGCCGCCCGGCCAATTGACGCACCACCTGCACCAGCACGCAGAACCGGAACATTGCCGCTGCCAACCAGACCAGCAGCACAAGGGCATCAAACCGGGAAATGCTGCCCAGCCTGCCCGCCCGCAAAAGCTCGATGCCAGTCAGGGCCTGCCCTGCCCCAAACACCAGTTCCGTGCAGAGCGCAAAGCTGCCAGCCAGTATAAAAGCTTTCACCGGAAGCCAGACAGCGCACCGCACCTGCTTTGCCGGGCAGAACAGCGGTAGGGCGAAGTATTCCGGATACAGGGGCAGGATAATCGTTTGAGCATCAGCATGCATCATCAGACTTTCCCAGTGGAACTGGCCATTCAGCCCCAGCAGGCAGAGCAAACCCACCAGCGCCGCCGCCCAGCACAGGATCGGCGCACAGCGGACCAGTACCGAAGGTTCCAGTTTCCATCCTGCCCAGAGCAGCAGCGGGAGAAGCCCCAGCATGGCCATGGAAGAAAAATTCCCCCAGCAAAGCTCCTGCGTCTGACGGAAGGTCTCCACAGCCTCCCAGACAAACCAGAGT
>USBG01000087.1 GCA_900552855.1 uncultured Phascolarctobacterium sp.
AAAAGTAGTTGCTAAGATTAGTGGTAAAGCTGAAGAATGCACTGATTTGGATATGAAACAGGCTATGCTTGATGCTTGTCCTATTTTAGTAAATATTTTCCAAAGTGCAGATAATCCTGTTTTAGCGCTTTTTGCTATTGTGGATATGGAAGCAAAACTGTACAAGGAAGACGGTACTGTGGAAGTGCTTTAATAACATAAGAGTATATTTAAGAGGTGGGGTATGAAAAAGTTTAACGCATTGATTTTAGCTGGTATGTTGACCTTTGGTGGGATTGGAGTTTGCACACCGCCTAAGGCTGAGGCTTTTGACTGGATTGGAGTAGCAGCAAGAGCGGTTGCAGCATCTGCGCAGAAGGCTGCAATTGTAGAGTCCTTAGAGTATTATGATGGTGAAGGCCGAGGAGAACTGATGCAGGAGCTTAAAGAGCAAAATGGTGTCAATTATGATCCTACGGCTAACGCAATGCTGAAAAGCATTATGACCAATATTACTGCAGGTATCGCTAAGAGCGATCCTTCCATTTACGAAAAGCCTTATGATTATTTTGTAAATAATGATGAATCCTTTAACGCCTTTTGTGCATTAGGGCATAATGTTTCTGTAAATATTGGTGCATTTAAGTTTGTTGACTATAATGAAGAAAAGCTTGCAGCAATAATTGCTCATGAAATGGTTCATGGACAAAAGGACCATTCTTTAAAAGGAGCAAAAAAGAAGCTAAGTGTAGATGTTGTTATGGCTTCTGTAGGTGGTGAATTGGGAGTAGGCAGCATCATTGCAGCTAATGTAGTTGCTGTACATGCTAAAAACTCTGGTATCACCAAAAAGAGCGAGTGGGAGGCAGATAATATTTCATTTGATTACATGGCTGATGCAGGCTATAACGTGGGTGCCTGTGCTGCTATCTGGCAACAGGTTTTGGAGCAGCAAAATCATCGCTCCAACGTTCTTCAGGATATTTTAGCTCCTTCTACCCATCCGTCTCCAGAAGATAGACGAGATAATTTTGCTAAGAAAATGTTTGAATATAGCAATAAAAAGGTTAAAGTAAATGAAAAGACAGGGGCTATACTTGTCAATGGTAAAGAGTTTTTGATTCCTGCTGCGACTAGCAGTATGAGCAGCTTGCAGCGTGCATATTATTTGGCGGGAAATTTAGCCGAGGTTTATCATCAAAAGCAAGAAAAATCTAAAGCATATGTCAAAGGCGGTATTGTTTATGTGGGCAATGTTGACATTATGACAGCTATGAGTGGCGATGGTTCTGCTCAAAGCATTGCCGATAAACTAAATAATATCAAATAATTGCAATAAAAATGCCAGAGTTTTTTTATACTGGCATTTTTTATTTTCAGTAAACTGTAATATTGAATAAACATTGATTTAATAATAAGTATGAATAAGCTTTTAAAATATGTAGTTTATATTTGAGATAGAATCTTATTGCAATTAATTATCAAATATATAAAAGATAGAAAATGCCGAAGGATTTATGTAGTATTTGTTTGACGAAATAATGTTGCAGTGCTATAATATAACAAGTTAAATAGTAACGATTCTTAGACATAAATCGCAAGTATTCTTTGTGGGCTAATCCCGTTAGCATGTTGTTTAGGAATTACAGTTCCTACTACGAGCGATGGTATACTGTCTTAGAGATGAAGCAGCAGTCTCCTATTGACGGTAGGGACTGTTGTTTTATTTTTGTATCAAATTTGAATGAGTAAAGGATGGATTCAAAATGGGTATTTTTACTGGTGCTATTGATTATTTCGTAAAGGGTGGTCCTTGCATGTGGCCTTTGTTATTCTGCTCCATTGCTGCAATTGCTATTGGTGTAGAGCGTTGGTTATTTTTCCGCAAGGCATTGGTTGGTGTTGACTTTGTACAAAAATTCTGCCGCATGATGAATGATTTTAATATTGTTGGTGCTCATGAACTTGCAAGTAAGAGCAGTGGTGAAGGTGCACAAATGGCTGTTGAGGTATTAGAAATTCCTGATGATCTTGGCAACCGTTTAGAGTCTTTAGTATACGCAAAGGCAGATCGTATTATTGATGACCTGGAGAAAAATATCAACTACCTTAGCGTAGTGATTGGATTGGCACCTATGCTTGGTCTTTTAGGTACTATTACTGGTATGATTTCTTCCTTTAATGCACTGAATGAACGTACCCAAAATCCTATGGCAGTTACTGCAGGTATCGGTGAAGCTCTTATTACTACTGTGTTTGGTCTGTGTATTGCTATTATGGGCATGTGCATTCACGCATATCTGTCCGGTAAGATAAAAACAGAAAGCTTGAATGTTTATGAAATTGCAAGCACACTAACTGATATTATTCAAGCTAAAAACAACGGTAAAAACTAAAGGTGGGATTTTAATGCGTAGAGGTAGACATAGAAAGGGACTTACACCTCCTGAGATAATGTTGAGTCCTATGATTGATATGATTTTCCTGTTGCTGGTATTTTTTATCATCAGCACTATGTATATGAGTGAATTAAAAACAATTCCTATCCGTTTGCCAGTTGCACAAAATTCTGAGACCGTAAGTAAAAGCAGCTTTAATGTTACTGTAAAAAAGGATGGAACAATTTATCTTGACGAGGATCAAATGGATATTGATCAGCTGGTGGCAAATGCTACTATGGAAAGCAAGCGTGATTCTTCCTTCTCCGTAATTATTCGTGCAGAAGGTGATGCAGAATATAAGACTGTTATTAAGCTGATGGATAAGCTGAAGGGTGCAGGCGTAACTCGCTTTGGCCTGGCAACAGATGTAGGTGATAGTAAATGACGGATGAGCAAAAACGATTTAACAAGGGGTTAATCTTCGCTCTTTGTTTTCATATCGTCGTTGCCGGTGTTTTAGGTATCCTGGGTTTTGCCTTTGAAACAAAACGTCCTCCTCAGGTATTAGAGGTTACTTTAAGCGGTGGTGGTCCTGCTGCTGCTGCCGTACAAGAGGAAGTTATAGAGCAAAAGGTAGAACAGGTTACTAAGGATGACATCGTCGATAAGAAGCTGAAACCGAAAAAGGAGCAGCGTAAGGTTGAGAAGAAGGTTGCTCCAAATCCCAATGCTAAGCCTAACCCTGATGCTAAGGTTGTAGCAGAAGGTGGTACAGGTACTGGTGAAAGCAAAGAAGCTGGCGGTGGTGAAGGTGCTGGTAGTGGCAGCGGTAGTGCACAAGGTGTGCCTGTAACTCCGCCTCGTATAGTTTCATCCGTACGTCCTCCATATCCATCCTCTGCACGCAATGCCTCTATTGAAGGTACTGTTTATGTAAAAATGCTGGTTAATGCAAGCGGTAAGGTAGAAGAAGCATTTGTTGCACAATCATCTGGTAATGCTGCACTGGACGATTCTGCAGTGAAGACTGTGTATAAGTGGCGTTTTAGTCCTGCTAAAGATGCTTTTAAGGAAAAGGTAGCCTGCTATATTACTATTCCTGTCAATTTCCAGTTGAATAGATAGCTATATAGTATTTTGTTCATGATAATTATTCTGCTATACTTTTATTTAACTTGTTATAACTACCAATTTGGGTATTATACCAGTAAATTATAATTGAACGCTCCTAGAGTAGATTTTTAATACAGAGAATCTGCTTTAGGAGTTTTTATTATTTTTCTTGACTGAACTATTACTATATGGTTTAGAATGTATATCATAAATGGAGGTAGATTATGTCGGAAAAGCTGTGTACACTTGCAACCAATGATAAAGTTTATTTTTATGATAAAAGTATAGTAATTTTTTTTTAGTGGAAAAAGAAATGTACTAAGTACATCTTCATATAATGGTGGCTATCATGAGGATTTTGTTGCTGTTTATAATTATGACGGCAAACAAGGCTCAGGTATGCCCTGTGAGATGTTGGCAGATACTTACGAGGGGCACATGCGTCTTATTTCTAAACGTTTGGCTATTGATCCAGAAAAGGTTAGTGGTATGAGCACTGCTGCCAGTATGGAAAATGCAGTTATTGAAAGCATGACCTATAAGGAGCTTACGGTAACTGCCATTGCAACTGCTGGTATTGAAACTAATGGCGGCAGAGTGGGCGATCCAGCTGATTTTTATCGTCCTATAGAAAAGCCTGATAAATATGGCACAATCAATATAATGCTATTTTTTAATTGTGATATGCCTGCTGGAACTATGGCACGCGCCCTTGTAACCTGTACTGAAGCTAAAACTGCGGCTATTCAAGAGCTGTTAGCGGGCAGCAATTATTCTATGGGGCTGGCAACAGGCTCTGGCACTGATCAAACCATTATTGTGGCTAATCCTGAAAGTGAGCTCTATTTTGAAGGCGCAGGCAAGCACTCCAAGCTGGGCGAGCTGATTGGCAAAACTGTAATGAAGGCTGTAAAGGGTTCATTACATAAGCAGGCTGGCTTAAATCCTACAACTCAACACAATGTATTTCGTCGTTTAAAGCGTTTTGGCATTACTCCTAGCAGCTTATGGGATTTGTATCGCAAGGAAACTGGAGCAGATGTTAAGCCCGTATATCTTGTTGCTGCAGAGGCTTTAGCTGTTGAAAAAAACATGCTGACAACAACATCCTTATACATTCATCTTATGGATCAGCTGATGTGGGGCCTGATTGATGAAGACGAGGCTAGGGATGCAGGAGTGGTGCTGCTTAATCATTTAGCTGCCAGTTATGAAGTTGTTGCTGTGGAACCTGAATCCGGCGATGTGGAGGGCATGCTGGCTGCGTGGAGCAAACTATTTAATCTTGTTGCAGCTAAGTCTTTACTGTAATTGGCGTACTGTGCTGCATTAAAGCCGCACCGTAAAATGTTTGCTGCTTCAATATGAAGTATAAAGACTGCATTAAAGCTGCTTGAAAATTTGCTTGAATTTTTTCAGGCATAGCAAGTGTGGTTATTGGAGCAGTCCAAGAATAAGATCATAATCAGAATCATCTGGTTAAGTATAAATACAAAAATATCAGTAATACTAATGATGAATACTTATTGAGGAGGTAATAAAAATGACTTGTACCCATTCTAATTTTGAAATTCCTACTGATCCCCACGGCAAACGTCGTTATGAAAGTGCAATGAAGCATGTTGAAGCTGCTAAAAAAGCTGGCAAATCTAGCGAAGAAATTCATGCTATCTTCAAAAAGGTAATGGAACATGATCCTATGGATATTGATTCCATTCCTAATGATGAAGCGCATGCTAAATATCGTACTGCTATGATTCATATGAAACATGCATTGGAAAACGGCAAAAGCTGTGAAGAGGCTCACGAGCTGTTCAAAAAAATTATGAACGGTGAAACTACAGGCTGCCACAAAAAATAATTTCATATTTAGTGCTTAGGCACTGTACAGTGATGGATTACTAAGGACCAACGGCTGAAAAAGCTGTTGGTCTTTTTATTTGCTGATTTTTCTTGCTGTAATGGTTGTTATAAATTTTAAAAGCGCAGCTTTGTTTTCAAAAAAATTGACTTATACTTTTTAGCAATAGTACATATTGCTAGCCTAGGGCAGCAGTATTAGGTAAGGTATATGAGTATTGGTGAAGTTTTGTAATAATGTATATACGATTTAAAAAATACACATAAAAAGTGTTAATAATATTACAGTATATCTGTTTTACATAAAGTTTACAATTATAACACATATAGAGATGGTCGAAATATTTATGCATATAGATTATAGAAAAATTAGAGAAATATTAACTGCGTGGTTTTATGATTTAAAATAAATAACACATTTTATTCATAAAAAATTCTTAAAATAGTAATAGTATTGTCTATATAGAATAAAAAATGAGTTGAATAATATTACGTCTTTATAACCAAAACCAAACTTTTAATAAAGTGATTTTGCAATAAACGTCGTTGTTGCAAAAAGTTAATAATTTTGTATTATTATCTAAAACAAAAACTGACTGTTCAGTCATAAGTTTTGTAATTAATTTAAGTTTTTCTTTGCAAAAATTTAATAAAAATAATTATATTGACAAAGAAAATTGCGGTGATATAATTTGCTTGACAAAAGTCTTGTGTTTTTAAGTCTTTTGATAATTTATCTTAATTAGGGATTCTAAAGAAAGACGGTGATTTTTTTGAAAAAGGCGGGTTTAAAACAAAAAGTACTGTGCTCCGTACTGGCAGCCAGCGTTTTTGGCGTAATGTACGCAGGTGACGTGCAGGCGGCAAGCTTGAACGGCAAACCCATTAAGGATGGTATTGTAACTAACGATACTGTTCATGAAAATGGTAGTTCTAAATTTGTTATTGGCCAAGGTAATGTAAGCATCCAAACCAATGCAAGTGTTGGTATAATTTTAGATAAAATTCAAAAAGGTGAGAGCCTTAATTCTATTTTAGGACCTGTTAGACCTGAAACTGGCGATGAGTTTTATACTCATGTGCCCATTACTGGTGTAGTTGGCGGCGAGGGAAGAGTAGATAATGGAACATCGAAATTCTTAAACAAAACATCTTTGGCATTTGAGGATTTTAAGAAGCTGGCTAATATCAATACAACTGAATTAAGCAATACAGGTGATGGTTCTCCTATAAAAGTTGTAATTGGTGGTGAGTCATCAGAACCAGTAGTTATTGGTGCCATCGGTGGAGATTTAGTAGTGGGTGCTAATATCAATGGTAAAACTGGTTGATTTTTGGGAGAGGAAGAAATTAAGTCTAATGATATTAGTACGAACCGCAATGGTGGTGTAAATATTTATGTGAAAAGTGGCAATGTTTTAGGTGGTGTTGGTGGTAGTACTGCTGTAGGTATCGGAAAAATAACTGGTGTTGGTGAAAATAAATTTACACCTTTTGACTTTGAGGCAAACGGCAACACAAAAACAGTTTTGAATGGTGATGTAAGAATCGAAAGTTCTAATGGTAGTAATTTGGCTGCTTGGGCTACAGGTGGTGGTTCTATGGCCATTGGTGGTCAAGCAGAGTCAGTAGTAAATGGTAATACTAATCTTATTATCAATTCTGAAGTTAATAGTAGCAAGTTAGAAGGCATTACTGTTGGTGCAGCAGGTGGCGGTCTGTCTGTAAGCACATTGGGTGGTAAAGCTGATACCACGGTAAGTGGCACAAGCAAAGTAAGTGTCACTAATGGCTTGGCTTTTGGCTTGGCTGGTGGTGGTGCAGCAGCAGCAGTAGATGGTACTTATATTGGTAAAAATATTATAGATCACGAA
>USBG01000088.1 GCA_900552855.1 uncultured Phascolarctobacterium sp.
TTTCAGCTGTTACTACGGTGCTAGCATCTGTATAATCAGTGCTAGTTTGCTCTTCCTTATCATCTTCAGACATCCAATAGCTGGTAATCTGCCAGTCCTTGTCCAAAAATAACTGGAAGCTTCTTTCGCTACCATCTATAGCATAGCCCAGGCCTACTGAATAATCAAGATTCACAATAACTGCCTCCAAAACACCCTTGCCTTCGCCTTCAGGAGCTTCTGCCTCCAACCAGCAGCCACTGTCTAGCTTGGCTTTAAGTGCCTCCAGCCAAGAATAATTAAGCTTAGATAAGCCAGCCTGATTCATTCTAAATACCATAAGGGGATTACGCTGTCCAATACTATAATTGCCACTGCAAGCCGGATTATCTGCCTCCCAATTTTCTAAGGCAAATAATTTCTTAAACCTGCTTAATCCATCCTCATTAATTCTGATACAAGAAATAGATTGCTGCTTTTCATCAGCATCCTCATCCAGCCCTTCCTGCAGTCTACTGTCTGCATCTGGATTGATCCAATGATATTCCATTTGCTCAATGGTAGCATCTTCCAAAATTTCTTTACGCATTGTTAAGAACTCATGGTCATTAGGCACCAAGCGCAGTCCCTGCTCAGCGGCCTCCAAAGCGCCTTCCTTATCGCCAAAATAGCTGCGCAATTTACCTACCTGCAACCAATTCCAAGGATAGTCTGGCTCTTCTACAGCGCCAAGCTCTGCATATTTGTGGGCCATTTCCAGCTTGCCACAATACATGAGTGCCACAGAATAGCGATAATACCAGGTAGCGCAGCCACTAGCGTTCTTTTCTGAATCTGGCATCCACTTTAAGGTTTTCCAATAAAAATCATAGCGGTCAATATTGTTGTAGGCATAAGCATACCATAAAGCCAGCTGTAAGTCTTCCCTAGCCTGACGTTCCGTAAAGCGTCCTTCATTAATGCCAGCAGCAACAAAGTCATCTAAATAACTTACCATTTTATAAAAATATCCAGAACCATCATCCATAAAGCTTTCTATCATCTCTATATCCTCTGCAGACAAAATAGAGCCAGTAGCTTCATTTATAGCTGCAGGAAGCACAGCGCCCTCCCACAAATTTATTACTTCACTGTCTCGCTTAAAGCCATAAAAATCAACCTTAGCAGATTTATTATTCTTGAAAAATTCAGCAACAGTATCTACAAATGTTGGTAAATCCCAGGCAATTACATCTACATAGCCACAATGCTTACCCACCGCATCACCTATATATGTATATACATCAGAGCCTGCATATTTTTCTAAATATTTTCCCAGCTCTTGATTGAAGGCTATAACCTTCTCCGTTCTATCTTCGCCTACAAATTCTTCTAGAGAGTAGCAAACAAAGCCAGCTATAGCTCCATCTGCATATAGCTCATCAAATCCGTTGGTAGTGCCATCCAAATATTCATTAAACAATGATGGACATAAGGTAAATCCCTTTAAAATATCCAAATGTACTTCAAAAGCATCATCATTTTCCTTACGACCATAGGATATACCGCACTCAAGGTATTCTTCAGCACTAATATTAAGGTCACAATTCATATTTTCCATCAGCATAGGAAGATCATTTAGCAAATATGGTTTATCAGTCAAAGGCGCTTCCAAAACATTTACACTGTCTACATAAGACATTAAGTTCATTTCACCAGCCGCCTTACTAGCTAAAAAGCCTAAAATTCCAAAGGATTGCTGACGCTGCTCTTCCGGTAATGCTGCTAGCTTAGGGCAATACATACTTAAATCCATATGCTTTTTATCTAAAGCTTCTACCCAAAGCTGTACATCCTTAGCATTTATAGACAAATCACCAAAAGAAATATAAAAGTCAGGATCAGCTTTGCGTCCTATGATAAAAGACCAGTTTTCTAATAATGCTTTTGGTGCATGCTTGGTAAAATAAACTAACTTGAACAACTCTACCTTGCTACCATTAGGAGAGAAAATAACCTCATACTTATTACCATTAAAGCCTATGCTAAAATCAACGTCACTTAAAGCTATACTAAAGGCATTTTCGGTTAATCTGACAATTTCATCACCATTTTCTCTATGTCTGTCATCATTCATTAATTGACACAGCTTAGATTCATACTGCTCAAAAACATACCAGGCCTCCAAAGTACGTTCCTTGAAGTTTTTTTCAAATTGCCATTGTGGACACTTTACAGATAATGTCATAACTCATCCCTCCTAAGGATATTTTTATGTAGGATATAGTGAAAACGCTTTTAAAACATGTTATTGCTTTGCTCTGATTACCGACTGTAAAATAGCCTGCAGCTGAAATTCAACCATATATGCTTTTCTTGACATAGCTCCACCTCTTAAATACTATAACAAAAAACAGTCTTTATATTGATATAATAACTAATTATTAACACCAAAATCAATATCTTATTGATGTCATATTGGTGAACTTTTCGATAATGCATTTACACTCACAAGACGCTAGAACAGCTTATCGAAGCCATTAATAAGATATGAGACGAGAGAGTGCTACATACTTGTAACAAATTAGTTACATACGTGTTGCATACGGTGCGAAATGTACTAAGCCTAGTGGACATTTTCAGACATTTTTATACAATAAAAAACCCCGCAACCGCATGGTTGCGAGGTTTTGTGCGCTTTGTGATTGGATAGCTTCCAGCCAGACGATAATATAAAAATTAACGTTTGGAGAATTGGGAAGCCTTACGAGCTTTCTTCAAGCCGTATTTACGACGTTCTTTTTCGCGAGGATCGCGGGTCAGGAAGCCTGCTTTTTTCAGAGCAGGACGGAATTCTGCGTCAACTTGCAGCAGAGCGCGAGCAATGCCGTGACGGATAGCACCAGCTTGACCGGAGATGCCGCCGCCGCATACGTTAACGAATACGTCATATTTGCCTTTGGTTTCGGTAACTTCGAGCGGTTGGTTAACAATCAGCTCTAAGGTTTTCAGACCAAAGTATTGATTTAATTCACGGTCGTTGATTACGATGTTGCCTTCACCCGGAACCAGGCGAACGCGAGCAACGGAAGATTTACGACGACCAGTTGCATTATAAGTAACTACTGCCATTTATTGTACCCTCCCGGTTGTTATCTTACGTTGATTTCCATTACTTCAGGTTTTTGAGCTGCATGGGGATGTTCGCCACCAGCATAAACATGAAGTTTGCTATAGATTTGAGCGCCCAGTTTATTATGGGGAATCATGCCTTTAACAGCAAGCTCTACCATTTTAACGGGGTTTTTCTTCAGCATGTCGCCAGCTTTTACATAGCTGTCGCCACCGAGGTAACCAGAGTGGTGGAAATAAACTTTTTGAGTCAGTTTTTTACCGGTCAGAACAACCTTGTCTGCATTGATAACGATTACGTGATCACCAGTGTCCATGTGCGGGGTAAAGGTAGGTTTGTTCTTACCGCGCAGGACTTTTGCAACCTCAGCAGCCAGACGGCCGAGAGTTTTATCAGCTGCGTCAACTACGAACCATTTGCGTTCGATGTTAGACGGATTAGCCATAAAAGATTTCATCCTTATGTCCCTCCATATACTTTCTATAACTTCAAAAATTATATAGTTAGCTGCGATCTTCTCACCGTTTTTCGGGGCTAGTGAAATCAAGCGGAAAATCACGTAGATATATTATACTTAACTCTACGCCTTAAGTCAAGGCAAAAACACGTAAAATTGTTAAAAATTTACATAAAAATTCTTAACAGCACAAAATTTACGAAAAAAATTATTTTTGAGGATAGTCCTTGTAATAAACCTGAGCAAGATATAGTCCCTGAGCGGGTGCTGGCTCACTGGCAAATACGCAGCGCTTGGAATTGAGCTCTGCTTCAAAATCCTTAGGAGTACGTTTACCTAAGCCTACTTGTACCATTGACCATACCAAATTACGGACCATATGATATAAAAATCCATCTCCGGCAATATCAAAAACAAGCTCTTCGCCGTTTTTATTCCAGCTTGCTTCATAAATAGTCTTAACCGGAGGACTATCTACACTGCCACTGCTGCGAAAGGCTGAAAAATCGTGAGTTCCCAACAGTATTGCTGCAGCCTCGTTCATTTTTAAAACATCTAGCTGCTCTCGCATCTGCCAGGCATACTTTACTTCTAATGGATTATTGTATTTATTTATCAAAATACGATACTGATAGCGTTTCCACTTAGCACTAAAGCGTGCATGAAAGCCCTTTTCCACCTCTTCCGCACTGATAGCTACAATGTCTGCAGGCAGCAACGAACCCAACGCTCTTACCATATTGGAGCAGGGAATTCTACCATTGGTTTCAAAGGTTAATGTTTGTGCCCAGGCATGAACGCCAGCATCAGTCCTGCCAGAGCCAGCAGTTACAACTGCTTCACCACACAGCTTGGCCAAAGCATCCTCTAGCACGTTTTGTACTGTGACAACATTTTTTTGCTTTTGAAAGCCATGGTAACCACTACCATCATAGGCTACAACTAATTTTATTGTACGCATTTATAGCTCCTTTAGGTGCAAAATGGCGGCCCTATAGACCGCCGTAAAACAATATTAAAAAACCAGGTTACCCCAGCGCAGAACTGCCAAAACCACAGCTAAGGCAATTACTAATGCAAAGGCTACATAATCACGACCGCAGTAGGAAAGCTCGTGCATACGAGTACGGCCCTCGCCACCACGATAGCAGCGTGCTTCCATAGCAGTTGCCAGCTCGTCCGCTCTGCGAAAGGCACTAATAAACAGTGGTACCAAAAGCGGCAGCATATTCTTCATGCGCTGCAGTATATTGCCGCTAGAAAAATCTGCACCACGTGCAGTTTGCGCCTTCATGATTCTGTCAGTTTCTTCTAATAAAGTAGGAATAAAGCGCAAAGCAATGGTCATCATCATAGCAATTTCATGAGCAGGAACGCCAATGCATTTAAAGGGACGCAGCAGCTTTTCAATTCCGTCTGTCAAAACTATAGGAGAGGTTGTAAAGGTCAGGATTGAGGAAAACATCAGCAATAAAATCAAGCGCACTGACATTTTAATACCCATATCAAGGCCCTCTGCTGTTACCCTTAAAAACTTCCAGGCAAAAACAACGGTTTCACCGGGAGCAGTAAACATATGGATAAACAAAGTCAAAAATACAATTATCCAGATTGGCTTTAAGGAGCCAAATACAAGTCCTATAGGCAAACGAGAAACAAGAATCACCAATGCTGCAAAGCCAGCCAGTAGTCCATAGGTTAAGGGAGTATTGGCAAAAAAGATAGCAACAATATAGATTAATGTTGCCAAAATCTTAGTTCTAGGATCAAGGCGATGAATAAATGAATTTCCGGGGAAATATTGGCCAAGAGTAATATCGCTTAACATTATTTCATCCCCCTTGCATTCTTAATTGCTTTAATCAAAGCATTTTCATCCTTAATATCCTCAGGCAGCTGCATACCACGCTGACGCAGCATATCTGCCAGCTTAAAGCCCTGAGGTACGTCCATGCCTACCTCTACCAGCTCCTTGCTGTGATTACGGAAGATTTCAATAGGCTTGCCATCAAACATTACTCTGCCACCATTAATAACCAGCATTCTGTCAGCGTACTTAGCCGCCTCCTCCATGCTATGAGTTACAAGAACAATGGCAATGCCACGACTTTTGTGCAAAGCTAAAATTTCCTTAAATACAGCATTGCGACTACGCGGATCAAGACCTGCAGAAGGCTCATCAAGCACTAAATAATCAGGATTCATAGCTACAACGCCGGCAATGGCAACTCTGCGCATCTGGCCGCCACTTAGCTGGAAGGGAGAGCGCTGAGCATATGTATCATAATCCAAACCAACAAATGCCATTGCCTCACGCACCTGCTTAGCAACCTCTTCCTCATTGAAGCCCTTGTTGCGAGGACCAAAGGCAATATCCTCAAATACAGTTTCTGCAAAAATTTGGTGCTCTGGATATTGAAATACCATGCCAACCTGCTGACGTGCAGCCTTAGCCTCTGCTCCCTTAGCAGATAAATCAATATCATCAATAGCAGCCTTACCCTCTGTAGGCTTTAAAAGGCCATTTAAATGCTGTACCAGAGTGGATTTACCACTACCGGTATGACCTATAATAGCAACAAATTCTCCCTTAGCAATCTCTAAAGAAACGTCATTAAGGGCACGGCGTTCAAAGGGAGTACCCTTAGAATATATATGAAAAACATTAGTTAATTTTATTGACATAACGCCTGCGCCAGCTCCTCATCTGTAATAATATCCTGGGGCAGCTTCATGCCGCTCTTACGCAGCTCACTGGCAACCTTGGCTGCCAATGGTGCCTCCAGACCTAATTGCTCCAGCTCGTCTACACGGCTGAATACCTCTTTAGGAGTACCCATAAAACGGATATGCCCCTTTTCCATAACAACTACCCTGTCAGCTGCCAAGGCCTCTGTCATGTAGTGCGTAATATATACAATAGTAATCTTCTTTTCTTTATTCAGCTTAGTAACCGTAGCCACTATTTCCTTACGACCCTGGGGGTCCAGCATAGCTGTGGGCTCATCTAAAACAATACATTTAGGCTCTAAAGCCATTATGCCTGCAATTGCAACACGCTGCTTTTGTCCGCCGCTTAATAAATGCGGTGCGTGCTTAGCATAGTCACTCATACCAACTGCAGCCAATGCCCTTTCCACTCTAGGACGTATTTCCTCCTGCGGAACGCCTATATTTTCAGGACCAAAGGCAACATCCTCTTCAACTATAGCCGCAACTATCTGGTTATCAGGATTTTGAAATACCATACCCACGTGCTGACGAATTTTCCACAGCTGCTCCTCATCACTAGTATCCATTCCATCTACCAAAAGCTTGCCCTCTGTAGGCAACAAAAGTGCATTAATATGACGCGCCATTGTTGATTTACCACTACCATTGGCACCAATCACAGCTACAAACTCACCCTGTTCAATTTCCAGGCTGACACCATCTAAGGCCTTTACTGTATTGCCATCAACATCAGTATAATAATGCTTTAAATTTTCTATCTTAATCACAGGATTGCCTCCCAAAATTTCTTGTACCTATTAATTATATATGGCAAAAAAAGAATAGTCAACCAACTTAGAAAAGACGGTTGACTATTTATATTATCATTATTTTTTC
>USBG01000089.1 GCA_900552855.1 uncultured Phascolarctobacterium sp.
GAGCTTTTTTGGAGCCCATACGTTTCAAACGGATTTTAACTGCCATGTTGATTTTCACCTCCTTAATTTAATATCATAACAACATTTAAGTCTTTATTAATGTCCAAAGGGAAGCTTAAAGCCACCTTTAGGAGCAAACTTAGCCATACCCTGCATACGCTTCATCATCTTCTTACTTTCTTCAAAGTTTTTCAGAAGCTTGTTAACATCCTGAACGCGCATACCGCAACCTTGCGCAATACGTTTACGACGACTGCCGTTAATAATGCTAGGGTTACGTCTTTCCTTAAGAGTCATGGAACGGATAATAGCCTCGATGCGGTCAAATTCTTTTTCATCCACATTTGCTTCCTTAAGCTTTTGGCTAATACCACCCATGCCAGGAATTAAGCCCAAAATGGTATCTAAGGAACCAAGCTTCTTAACCTGTTGCATTTGTTCAAGGAATTGTTCCAAGGTAAATTCATCTTTGCGGAGTTTTTTCTCCATTTCCAGAGCTTTTGCAAGGTCGGTAGTAGATTGAACCTTTTCAATCAAGGTCAGAATATCACCCATGCCAAGGATTCTGGAAGCCATACGGTCGGGATGGAAGGGCTCTAAAGCCTTTAGATCTTCACCCATACCAATGAGCTTAACAGGTTTGCCAGTTACAGCCTTTACAGATAAAACTGCACCACCACGAGCGTCACCATCAAGCTTAGTAACAATTAAGCCATCGATGCCAATCTGACCATTAAAGGATTCTGCAACAGTAACTGCATCCTGACCAGTCATAGCATCTACAACCAGTAAAATTTCATCAGGATTAACAGCACCCTTAATGTTACGAAGCTCATCCATAAGCTCTTCATTAATATGCAAACGACCTGCGGTATCGATAATTACAGTATCGCGGGCCAAGGATTTAGCCTTTTCAACAGCCTGCTTAGCGATTTCTACAGGAGAAACCTTGTCACCGAGAGTGAATACAGGCACATCAAGCTTTTCACCTAAAACCTGCAGCTGGGTAATCGCAGCAGGACGATAAACGTCGCCTGCAACCAGCAGAGGCTTTTTATTTTTGCCTTTTAAGTAGTTAGCTAACTTACCTGCGGTAGTGGTTTTACCAGCACCCTGCAGACCAACCAGCATAATTACTGTAGGAGGCTTTTGCGCTACAGTAAGTTTACTTTGAGTACCGCCCAAAAGCTCAATCAGCTCTTCGTTAACAATCTTAATGATTTGTTGATGCGGATTCAGTTTTTCACTTACCTCAGCGCCAATAGCACGTTCCTTAACCTTGCTTACAAAGTCTTTTACAACCTTGAAGTTAACGTCGGCCTCTAAAAGAGCCATACGTACTTCACGCATAGGAGCTTTTAAATCCTCCTCAGTAAGCTTACCGGCACCACGGAACATCTTTATTGCATTTTGTAATCTTTCAGATAAACTTTCAAAAGCCATTGCGTTCTTTTACCTACCTTCGCCACACATTCTTATGAGAATGTTGACTGCTTCATTTTTACCAGCACCATTATCGTGGGTAATTAAATCTATAACAGTTCTGAGCTGTTCTTTATCTGCATCGTTCTTCGCAAGAAGTCCAAGCTTATTCTCATATTTTTCAAGTGTCTGCTCTACTCTTTTTAAGAGATCGTGAACAGCCTGTCTGGAAACCCCTAACTCTTCAGATATTTCACTGAGAGAAAGGTCATCATAGAAATACATATTTAAACAATCTCTTTGTTTGTCTGTCAATAGGCCACCGTATAAATCAAACAGTCTGCCAAGACGCATTCTTTGTTCAAAAACTTCTTCTGACATGGTGTTTCCTCTTCTTAATTTACTTGACTATGCAATTATAATCTATACAAAAAGCTTTGTCAAGTATTTTTACTTGTCACCCTGAAGAAAATTTTAGGAATTTCTAAAAGAACGATTTAGATTAACTGTAACAGATTTTAACAATGTTATTATTTTCCGTTCTCAAACAGAGCTTCAACAAATTTATCAGGCTCAAAGGGACGGAAATCCATAATGCCCTCTCCTACACCAATCCATTTTACAGGAATGCCGAGCTCCTCCTTAATTGCTACTACTACACCACCCTTAGCGGTGCCATCAAGCTTAGTTAAAACAATACCAGTTACATTAGCAGTTTCGGTAAACACTTTCGCTTGAGAAATAGCATTTTGACCAGTAGTTGCATCAAGCACTAAAAAGGTTTCGTGTGGAGCCTCAGGAATTTCTCTTTTAATGATACGGTGGATTTTTTCCAGTTCGTTCATAAGATTAACCTTATTTTGTAAACGACCTGCAGTATCAATGAAGAGAATATCTGCTTTACGAGCCATAGATGCCTTTAAAGCGTCGAAAACAACAGCTGCAGGGTCTGCACCCTCATTTTGACGAATAACATCACATTTAGCACGTTCACCCCAAATTTGTAGCTGTTCAGCAGCTGCTGCACGATAAGTATCACCCGCTGCCATAACCACCTTATAATTAAATAAGGTAAAGTAGTTAGCAAGCTTACCAATAGTAGTTGTTTTACCAACACCATTAACACCTACAACTAAAATAACTGTCGGCTTAGCACCAATTCTGGTACGTTGGCCAGAATCCTTTAGCAGCTCTGCAGTATATTTCTTAAGGAACGGAATTACATCCTCAGTACTAGAAATTTCTTTACTTTTAGCTGCACTACGAACAGCGCTAATTAGCTTTTCTGTAGTTTTTACACCGCAATCAGCAGAAAGCAGAATCATTTCTAGCTCTTCCAGAAAGTCTTCATCAATTTTAGTGGACATACCAACCAATTCCTGAATACGGTCAGTAAAGTTACGTCTGGTTTTACTTAAACCTTCCTTTAAACGCTCAAAAAATCCCATAACATACTACTCCTTTGTATTTATCTTTACGGATAATAATTTGGATACACCAGATTCTTCCATAGTTACACCATACATTATATCAGCACATTCCATTGTACCCTTACGATGAGTAATAACAATGAACTGGGTGTCTGCTGAATATTCTCTTAAAAAGTTAGAGAAACGAACAATGTTTGCATCATCAAGCGCTGCATCAATTTCATCTAATATACAGAACGGAGACGGCTGATAGCTAAGCAGTGCAAAAAGTAAAGCGATGACAGTTAATGCTCTTTCGCCGCCTGACAATAGATATAGGCTTTGAAGCTTCTTACCAGGAGGCTGTACTTCGATATCAATACCGGACTCCAAAATATTATCAGGTTCAGTAAGCTTTAACAGCGCAGTGCCACCACCAAACAGTTTAATGTAACAATCAGAAAAATATACATTAATCTTGGCAAAGGACTCCTTAAAGCGTTTTGTCATACCGCTGTTAATTTCACTAATAACTGCTTCTAAATTATCCTTAGCAGTACACAGGTCCGAGTATTGCTTATCTAAAAACTCGCTACGTTCCTTAACCGCCTGATATTCATCAATAGCAGCAGGATTTACAGGACCTAAATCCGCTATACTAATAGCTAAGCGGCTTTCTTTTTTATGCAGGCTTTTATCATCCAAATTGACAAAATCACTCATGTCAATTTCACGAGCTGCGTCCTCATCCAAGCTATACTCTTCTTGTAGCTGCTTGGTAGCATGCTCATAATCACTTTGCTGTTTAGTAAGCTCAATATCTAACTGACGTAGCTTGCCCTCACTTTGACTAACGCTTTTATTAAGCTCCAAAAGCTCGGCTTCAACAGCTTGTTGCTTGGAGATCAATATTCCACGTTCCTCAGTATAACGATCCTTACCACCAAGAATATCTCTAAGCTCTTGCATTAGCCTATTACTTTCCTGTTCAAGGCTTTCTTGATCTTTTTTACTATCAGAAATTACCTGACGCAAACGCTGTTGCTCTATAAGATTTGCTTTGCTTTCATCCCTAAGACGAAGCGTATCGTCATCTAAATTCTTCATGCGCTCTGAAAAAAGCTCTGATTTAGTAGCTGCTGTTTCAAGCTCCAGTCTTGCATCCTGAAGCTTATTTTCAATAGCAGTTACAGCACTGCTTTGTGCTGCAATCTCGCGCTGCAAATCCTCTAAAAGCTTCTTAGCTTCACTATCCTGTGTCTCGGATTCTTGAACCCTTAATCGCAGTTCTTTTATCTTATCTCTATTAGCCATATACTCATTAGTAACAATACTGCGATCATCTACAAGCAATGCCAGCTTTTCGTTCTCTCTGTTCTTATCCTGCTGTAATTGTTCAAGGCGCAGCTTCAGCTCGCTAAACTTCAAGCGTAGCTGTTGTAGCTGTGTATTGGTCTCACTTAGCTTTTTTTCTGCCTCTGCTTCAGAGCTTTCCTGCTCTTCAAGCTGTTCCTGCCAAGAAAGCATTTCCTTATGCAAAGCGGTAATTTCATCCTGAGCCTGCTTTATATCACGCTGGCGACTTAAATAGCCATCTTTATGCTTACGGCTGCCACCAGTCATACTACCACCAGCATTGACTACATCACCAGCTAAGGTAACAACTCGTAATCTATAACGACTAGCCTTTGCTGCATTCAGTGCTGCATCAATATTTTCTGCTACTAACACTCTTCCTAACAGGAAACGGATAGCACTTTCTGCCTCTGCGTTATAACTTATTAAATCTGTAGCAAAGCCACATACTCCCACCATAGATTTTAAGCGATTTTCCTCTGTAGTGGGCACACGCTTTTGTACCGTATCAAGTGGCAAAAAAGTTGCTCTGCCTGCATTTTGCTGCTTTAAGTAGGAAATAGCCTTTTTAGCAGTATCTGCATCTACAGTAACGATGTTTTGCGCTCCTTCGCCTAGTGCAGTTTCTATTGCTGTAATATACTGCTCATCAACCTTGATAAGCTCTGCAGCAACACCAATTATACCACTACGCCAAGCTTCATTAGACTTTAAAACAGTTTTAATACCATAACCAAAGCCTTCATATGAAGCCTGTAATCTAGTTAACGATTGCTCTCTAGTCTCAGCACTGGTTAAGCGACGCTGACAATCCTGCTGCTTAGAAACCAATGCTTTGATATTAGCTTTTATTTTGTCAAGCTCACTATGCAATAAAGAGTATTGCTTGCCTACAGTTTCACCATCATGAGTATTGCGAGCTTGCGCATCCAAAAGATTACGATACTGCTCTTCCAGCTTATTCAAGCTAGCTTCGACATCCTCAATGCTCTTCTTTAAAGCATCTCTCCGCTTTACACGTTGCTCCTGAGCCTGCTCTTCGGCATGAAGCTCATTTCGTAAATTGAGTAAAGCCTGCATGGAAGAGAAAAATTTAGACTGCTCAGTGTCATTACGATATTTTGCATTCTCCAGCGCCTTTTCCTGCTCAATACGCTCCTTATTAAGCTTTTCAACCTGCAATGCCGCTGCCATACGCTTTTTATCTATAGCATCGTAATCAGCTGCCAGCTCCTGCATTTTCTTTTCTAATTCGTCAGCCTGTTCAGAAATCTTAAGGTTTCTTTCGTCGATTCTCTCAGCAGCCTTATTGCTCTGCTGTACACGCTCCTCAAGAACACTAATTTTACCACGCATTTTTTCGAGGCTGGTTTCCTTTAGCTTGATTTCATCCTGTAGCTTTGAATAGCTTTCTGCTAAAGTATCTAGCTCCCGCTGAATATTCGTAGCTTCGGACTGCTTAAGACTAAACGCAACTGCATTAGCTGCATAGCTATCATTAAGCTTCTTTTGTCGCTCCAGTAAACCGACTTTGGCCTCAATCATACCATCAAGCTTGCGTAACAATACAGATAAACGGCAACGACGTAGCTCTTCATTTAAAAGATTATATTGCTTAGTTTTTTCAGCAGCTACAGCTAAGGGCGGAACCTGATTTTCTACTTCGCATTTAATATCATAAATACGTGTTAGATTTGTCGCAGTATCGTCAAGACGTTTAGCTGCATCCTTTTTACGAAGTCTATACTTAGCAATACCTGCAGCTTCCTCAAATAATGCTCTGCGCTCCTCAGGCCTGCTATTTAAAATTTCATCTATTTTGTTTTGGCCTATAATGGACATAGAACCCTTACCTAAGCCAGTATCAGACATTAGGTCAACTATATCCTTCAAACGACAGCTTTTTTTGTTAATAGAGTATTCACTATCGCCACTTCTGTAAAGACGTCTTGTAAGGCTAACCTCATCAAAATCTAAAGGCAAAGCGTGATCCGTATTATCAAAATCGACGGTTACTTCAGCTACACCCAAGGCTCTACGCTTGCTGCTTCCAGAGAAAATTACATCCTCCATCTTGCTACCGCGCAAATAACGAGCGCTCTGTTCGCCTAAAACCCAACGAATGGCGTCAGAAATATTGCTCTTGCCAGATCCATTTGGACCAACAACAGCAGTAATGCCCTTATCAAAACTTAATTCAATTTTATCAGCAAAGGACTTAAAGCCATAGGTCGTAAACGACTTTAATCGCACTAAAATCACCTTTTCCTAAATTTTCGTATCATTTAATTTTATCATATATATGGAGTTTTTCTCAACCTTTTTAGAGCACTTCCTATTTAGATATTAAATTTCTATTATAAGAAGATATCCTAAAATTAGCCTAATGCTATTACCCTAGGCTCAAAATTATCATTATGTACAACAATTATCCTATCAAGGTCAAATATACTAGTCCAATAAATAAAATTACAGTTTTTTTGACCACGCAGCTTTGACTCCACAGCTTTATGGCAATGAATTTCTACAGCTTTAGCACCTAGCTTACTTAGTGCAGCTATTTGCGGAGTCAACTTGTTACGCAGTACCCTACTTTTTACCAATTCTCCCATTGATGGATGAAATGGACCTGCAACAATATTTCCAGGGCTGCAAAGCTCTTCATCAGGCTGTAAGCCTATGCGGATAACCTTAATACCAGAATTTTCTAATTCATTAAAAAGATATGCAGACTGCTCCACAGCTTCATCTATGCTTAATGGAGCAAATCCACCATCTTTATAGGTCTTTTCCAATGGTGTACCTTTAATTACAAGAAGCGGATAGATGCGGGCGACATCAGGCTTTAAGGCTATAA
>USBG01000090.1 GCA_900552855.1 uncultured Phascolarctobacterium sp.
GGGCCGCCGCCAACAATAATTACATCATATAATTGGTTCATTATTATTCCTCCCCGCCATCAGCACTATATTTTTCATAGAACATATTGGAATCAGCACGCTCTTTTAATACCTCAGGAATAGAGATATTCAGCTCACGAGCCAAAATTTGGGTAACGCGAGGACCGCAGAAACCACCTTGGCAACGACCCATACCTGCACGGGTACGACGTTTAACGCCGTCAACGGTGCGTGCGCCAACTGGAGAGTTAATAGCTTCAACAATTTCACCCTCAGTGATAGTTTCGCAGCGGCAGATTACGCGGCCAAACAGATTGTTATCAGCAATAGCTGCAGCCTTTTCAGTGTTGGTCATGTGATTGAATACTTTCTTCTTAGGCAGCTCAGCCTTGAAGTCAGCTTTTTTAGCAGCGCCACTTACACGTGCAATTTCAGCAGCAATCATTTCGCCAACAGCAGGAGCTGCGGTCAGACCAGGAGATTGCATACCAGCTGCATTGTACAGGTTTTCAACCTTGTCAGATGCACCCAAAATAAAATCGCCAGTACTGGAAACAGCACGAAGGCCTGCAAATTGAGTAATAGCTGCACCCATAGGCAGGTTAGGAATCAGCTTACGAGCAGAGGTCATAATTTCGTTCATGCCTTCTGCAGTAACAGCCAAGTCCTCTTTGGAATCCATTTCATTAGCGTTAGGACCAATGAAAGTATTGCCATGGGTAGTGGTGCAAACCAAAATACCCTTGGATTTTTTAGTAGGAGTGGGGAATACTACGCCATAAACAAGGCTGCTGCATGCAGTCTTATCAAAGAGGATGTATTCGCCTTTACGGGGAGTAATGGTGAAGGTGTCGTCACCAGCAAGCTTAGCTACTTCATCAGCATATACGCCTGCAGCGTTTACAACATATTTAGCAGCAATGGTGCCTTTAGAGGTTTCAACGCCAACAATCTTGCCTTCTTCTTTTACAAAGCCTAAAACTCTGCAATCACGAATAACTTCAGCGCCGTTTTGTACAGCACATTCTGCAAATGCAATAGCAGCGCCAAAGGGCCAGCACACGCCTGCAGTAGGAGCCCACAAAGCGCCTTTAACAGTAGTCAGGTTAGGCTCTTGCTCCAAAACCTCTGCTTGAGACAGGATTTTTAAGCCTTCTACACCGTTAGCGCGGCCACGCTCAAGCAGCTCTTGCAAAGTTTGCATTTCTTCGTCAGTAGTTGCAGCAACCATGGAGCCAGTCCATTTAATATCAAGATCAAGCTCTTTTTCCAGCTCATGATAGAGCTTATTGCCACGAACATTAGTAATAGCCTTCAGGCTGCCGGTAGGTGCGTCAAAGCCTGCATGCAGGATCGCACTATTTGCTTTAGTGGTACCAAGTGCTACGTCGGGCTCTTTTTCAACCAATACGCATTTTAAATCGTACTTGGACAGCTCGCGCAAAATAGCAGTACCCACAATGCCGCCACCAATAACGACAACATCAGCGGATTTTACAAATTCCATTCCGTCACTTCCTTGCTGAATTTTCTAAAAATACACCTTAATTTTACCATACATTTGTAAAAATTTGAACAGTATTTGGACTTTTTTCCCTTTTTACCCGTAAAAAAATTATGCAAGGAAATAAATTACTGCCACTCTGGTCGTTTTTTGTCCCAATATAGAAATTTAATTTTCATTTTACTGCCTTGCAGCTCACTTTAAGCCTATGATAAGATATCCGTAGGATGTGACATAAGCTTTAAGTCTTTTAGCTTTCAATTAACCACAACTTTATGCACAGCTGTGATTAATAGGTTTTTATTTATTATCTAAGGAGGCGTAAATATGCGTAAAATCTCTTTAATCCTTCTTGCACTTATATTTTGTCTAATGGCCTCAGCAGTGGCTATGGCTTCCGATAACACAACAAAGTCTTCTAAAGCTGCTCTTGATATCGATCAGCCTGCAGAAATCATTACTGCCTCTGAAATGGAAAAAAGGCTTTATAGTGGTCTTGAAGGAGACATCCTCTACGTTAAACTTAGTGAAGAAAAAGTAGAGGTCTACACAGGTATATCCAAAGACCGTTCGTTACGTAAGCAAATCATTATTGGAACACCTAACGAAGAAATGCTGCGCCTTTACTCTAATAATAAAGCAACAGCTCTACAAATATCACGAATGCTGACAAACTACGAAGCTGACAATAAAAATATTAACGGGTACCGCATAATTACCGATATGGATAAGACTAAAAAACTAGAAAACGGTACCAAGGTTTATCGCCTTTGGTTTATGAAGATTGAACGTGAAAAACCATCACGCAACAGTCGTTTTCCCATCAATATTGGCATAGGCATTGGTGAACGCCATGATGGTCCTTATATAGGCATAGGCTTATAACAATTAATTTAAGAAGATTGCCCTTTGGGGCAGTCTTCTTTTTTATTTTTATATATGCAAAGAAGTAAAAATTATCATTTTGTGTAATTTTATAATATAATATGAGCACAGAAGTTTTTCTCAAATTATTTTGAAGGGAAGTTTTTCTATGAAAAAACATGGACTCATAACGTTAATTACCTTATCTCTTTTAGCTGCAGCCCCAACTTACGCTACTAATACAGAATATAATGCTAGCGGCATAAACGTTCTTGAAGCTATCAATGCACAGGCTGCCTATAATCAAGGCTATACAGGTGCTGGAGTAAATGTTGGCATATGTGATTTTCCAACCAATTTTGCTCACCCAGACTTAATCTGTTAGATAGTACCTCCTAAACATACACACATACAATAAAGGCACCGCAATCTATGCTAGCTTACCAACAACAGCTTCATAAATTGCAGTGCCTTTTAAATTTCAAGGACCATAACAGCTTCCTTGAAAATTTTTATTTAATTCTTATTCTTCATCATCGTCATGATGAATAGCAGCTAAGGATACAACCTTGTCATCATCATTTAAGGTCATCAGCTTAACGCCCTGTGCATTACGGCCAAACTGAGAAATACCATCAACATCAATACGGATAATAATACCTGCAGAAGTAATCATCATAATCTCCTGCTGAGGATTAATAACACGCATACCAACTACACAGCCTGTTTTCTCAGTAATCTTGATATTGATAATGCCTTTACCGCCACGGGTTTGCTTACGATATTCGCTAACAGCAGTGCGCTTACCCATACCAAATTCAGTTGCAGTCAGAACCTCGCAGCTTTCATCAGCTACGCTATCCATAGCAACAACCTCATCACCATAAGCAAGGCTAATGCCCCTTACGCCATGGGCAGTACGTCCCATAGGACGAACATCCTGCTCATCAAAGCGGATAGCAATACCATTTCTGGTAGCCAGAACAATCTCGCTATTACCGTCAGTGAGTTCAACACCAATCAGGTCCTCTTTATCATCCAGATTAATAGCTACAAGACCATTTTTACGTGCGCTATCAAAGTCCTTCAGATTAGTTTTCTTGACAGTACCCTTATTGGTAGCCATAAACATAAACTGCTCCTCTAAGAACTCCTTAACAGGAATAACTGCAGTAATCTTTTCACCCTGCTCTAACGGCAGCAGATTAATAATTGCAGTGCCCTTAGCAGTGCGTCCTGCTTCAGGAATTTCGTAGCCCTTTTGACGATATACACGGCCCTTGTTGGTAAAGAAGAGAATGTTATGGTGAGTTGTAGACAGGAACAAATGCTCAGCGCAGTCGTCAATCTTCTTGCCGCTGCCTCCATTTTTTCCCATACCACCGCGTTTTTGGCTGCGGAAATTATCCATAGTCTGACGCTTGATATAGCCTTGATGGCTGATAGTAACAACAATGTCCTCCTCAGCAATCAGGTCCTCAATATCCATTTCAGAAGATTCCATGGAAATTTCAGTACGACGCTCATCACCAAATTTCTTCTTCATTTCCAGAAGGTCTTCTTTAATGATGTTCATAACCTTATGCTCATCTGCTAATACGCTTTCTAACCAATCAATGGTTTCCAGCACATCAACATATTCGTCATCAATTTTCTTGCGCTCCAGACCGGTCAGGCGCTGCAGACGCATATCCAGAATAGCCTGTGCCTGGCGCTGACTTAAATTAAAGCGCTCCATCAGGCTTGTCTTAGCAATATCACCATTAGCACTGCTGCGAATGGTAGAAATAACCTCATCCAGATTATCAAGAGCAATCTTTAAGCCCTCTAAGATATGAGCTCTATCCTTAGCTTTAGCCAGCTCGTAACGAGTACGTCTGGTGATAACTTCTTTTTGATGCTCCAGATAATAGGTCAGAACCTGCTTCAAGTTCAAAACTCTGGGCTCACCATTAACCAGCGCCAGCATAATGATACCAAAGGAGGTTTGCAAAGATGTGTGCTTATATAGCTTATTTAAAACAACATCAGGAACAGCATCAGCCTTAAGCTCAATTACGATGCGGATACCATGCTTCAGGTTGGAATAGTCATCAATGTGGGTCATCCCCTCAATAACGCCATCCTTTGCCAGCTGAGCAATATCCTTAATCAAATTAGCCTTGTTAACCTGATAAGGAATTTCTGTAATGATAATATTGTGCTTACCCTTATTGGCAGGCTCAATGGTTGCCTTAGCACGCAGCTTAACAACACCACGACCAGTAGTATAGGCATTAGTAATACCAGTCTTTCCTAAGATGCAAGCACCGGTAGGGAAGTCAGGACCCTTAATAGCGGTCATCAGCTGAGAAATTTCTACATCAGGATTATCAATCAGCATAACCAGACCATTTACCACCTCACACAAATTATGAGGAGGAATGTTAGTTGCCATACCTACTGCGATACCAGCACTACCATTAATCAGCAGGGCGGGAACCTTGGAAGGAAGCACACTGGGCTCCTTCATAGATTCATCATAGTTAGGTACAAAATCAACAGTATCCTTTTCGATATCCTCCAGCATAGCCTCGGCAATTTTTGCCATACGAACCTCAGTATAACGCATTGCCGCAGCACTATCGCCGTCAATGCTACCAAAGTTACCATGACCATCAACCATCAGATAGCGGGTGGAAAAGTCCTGCGCCATACGAACGATGGCTTCATATACAGAGCTATCGCCATGAGGATGGTATTTACCTAAAACTTCACCGACAATACGAGCGGATTTCTTATAGGGCTTGGTCGGTGTCATGCCAGCTTCCTGCATCGCATACAAAATTCTGCGATGAACAGGCTTCAGGCCGTCTCGAACGTCGGGTAAAGCACGTTGAACGATAACGCTCATAGCATAATCGATATAGGATTTTTGCATTTCCTCTTCGATATATACTGGTAAAACTTTACCTGTAGTATTTTCTAAATCCACTTTATCACCTTTTTCTTAACAAAAATCAAAACGTTGCAAAATATAACTTAACTAGTACATTATACCATAAATATCTACATTATTCTATTTAAGCAGCAGGTCATACACCTGCTTGCCAATTAAAAGAGTAGTCACAGCAAGATATAACGGACGCACATAGGCAGCACCCTTTTTTATAGCCATGCGTGAACCAAAAAAGGCTCCCACCACCATGGCAATACCCATAATCAAACCGTGCTGCCATAAAACTGTACCACTCATAGCAAAAGCAAAAATACCACCTAAGCCACTGGCAAAATTAAGTGCCTTGGCGTTTCCCGCAGCAGTAACAAAGTCAAAGCCTAAAAAGAGAAAGCCAAAAATCAAAAATGAACCTGTACCAGGACCAAAAAAGCCATCATAAAAGCCCATACCAAAGGCCATAGCAATGGCGCCAAGTAACGCTCCTAGTCCCAAATTTTCTGCAGTACTATGGTCACCCCAATCCTTGCGGCGATAGGTATAAACAGCCACAGCTACAAGAAGCAAAACAATAATGTTCTTCATCAGCCTTTCCGGCAAAAGATAAACAACATAGGCACCAAAGGCAGAGCCTAAAAACGAAAGCGGCATTAAAGCAAGCGCTGACTTTTTTATTTTACCAGCACGCCAAAAGGAAATAACGCTCATCAAGGCACCCATAGAGGCAGCCATTTTGTTAGTTCCCAAAGCGTAGGGAACGGGCAGTCCAAGACTCAAAAGAGCAGGGGTAGAAATAAGTCCACCACCGCCAACCGTAGAGTCAATAAACGCCGCAATAAAGCCTGAAACAATCAAATAAATTATTGTTAGCGTATCTAAATCCGCTACAAATCCTTCCACAAGCATCCCTCATAATATCAAAATCTAAGCCTTCTCAAAGCAGCAGTACAAGCCAACAAAGCCTACGCGACATTGGCAGATGATTGCGCTTTCTTCAGCCTCATTACTGATGGCGTATGGGTGGAGCATCTCCAGCTCTGCATCCTTTAAGGGCCAATGCACACCGCTAAAATCAACCTTTGTCTTTACGCTCAATGGTAGCAAGGAAATCGCATAGGGCTTGTTTTTAAACTTCAGCTCAGCTTTTTCACCATCTGATAAAAGCACCATAATCTCTCTATCATCAGCCATCACAACCTGATTACCACGACTTAGCTTATAGCTAAGTAAGGAAAAAACATTGCTATACAAATGGTCAAAGCGACCACCCCATATACCGCTGCAAAGCAAATCACCATCGGGAATCTCCTTTAAAAGCAGCTGTAAATCCGTATCATCCTTTTCCCTTGGGTATCGATAGACAGTAACACCACTTTTTTGCATTTGCTCATATATCTTAGCTGCTGCACTATCGCAGTCACCCCAAAGTACTTCTGGCTTTAATCCAGCATTTAAACAAACTGCAGCACCCTTATCGGCACAAAATATTCTTAATTGACCGGCAGATGCCTTTAGCCAGCTTTCTTCAGGCTTGCGTCCACCTGCAACAGCCATAAGCAGTTCCCTGGGATTACTGCCATATAGCTCCGCCTCTAGCTGAGGCAGAGTAAAATTAACCTTATGCATTTTATTTATTCAAAGCAACAG
>USBG01000091.1 GCA_900552855.1 uncultured Phascolarctobacterium sp.
CCTGTCTCTCCTAAAATTTTTTTCAACGCACGAACATGGCCCTTAGCTAGGTCTACAACATGAAGATAATCACGTACGCCTGTACCATCATAGGTAGGATAATCATTGCCAAATACGCTAAGCTGCGGCAACTGCTTTGACGCAACTTTAACAATATACGGCATAAGATTATTAGGAATACCGTTTGGCTCTTCACCAATAAGACCACTTTCATGAGCTCCTATTGGATTAAAATAACGCAACAAACATACGCCCCAATCGGGCTCAGCAGTCTGTAAATCCTTAAGAATATCTTCGCACATTAGCTTAGTGGCTCCATAAGGATTGGTAATTTCACCTACCGGAAAATTTTCGGTAATGGGCACAGCATGAGGATTGCCATAAACAGTAGCAGAAGAGCTAAAAATAATCTTTTTGCAGCCAAATTCATTCATAACCTTAGCCAAGACAATAGTACTTAAAAGGTTATTTTGGTAATACATTAAAGGCTTAGCTACAGACTCACCTACAGCCTTAAGACCAGCAAAATGAATAGCTGCAGCCACCTTATGCTCAGTCAAAATCTTTCTCAACAAGGCTTCATCACAAACATCACCTTCATAAAAGGCAATGCTCTTACCAGTAATCTTTTCAATATTGTCCAAAGCCTCAGGTTTTGAATTTACAAAATTATCAACACCAACGATATCATATCCAGCATTAATCAGCTCTACGCAGGTATGTGAACCAATAAAGCCAGTAGCACCGGTAACAAGAATCTCCATTTTATTCACCTCTAATATATTTATTAAATATAATTTTTCACAACAATTATAGCTATAAACTAGCATTATTCATAGTTTTTGTCAAGAAAATATACTCAAAAGAATTGTCTGTAACAATATATTAATTTAGTCATATAAATCACAAGCAATACACTAGGAAATTCTACAATACTTTCACAGCAAATCTATCACAGCTATGATATAATATAAATATATTAAACGCAATATGCGTACGAAAGGACGGATGATAATGTTAAAAATTGGAACAAAAGCTCCTGATTTTACCCTGCCTGACAAAACTGGTAAACCGGTAAGCCTGCACGACTTCTTGGGCAAGAAGATAGTATTATATTTTTATCCTAAGGATGGTACTCCTGGCTGCACAAAGCAGGCCCAGGCATTCAGAGATTTCTTTGAGGAGTATGATAGACTTGGCGCTGTAATTATCGGAATCAGCAAAGACAGCGTTGAATCTCA
This sequence comes from uncultured Phascolarctobacterium sp., assembly GCA_900552855.1. Lineage (GTDB taxonomy): Bacteria > Bacillota > Negativicutes > Acidaminococcales > Acidaminococcaceae > Phascolarctobacterium_A. The sequence goes on from USBG01000091.1 coordinate 1,242, forward strand.
TCTTAAATTTGCAACAAAGCATGAGCTCCCCTTCATTCTTCTATCTGATAACGATTTGACCGTGGTTAAGGCATATGAAGCATGGCGCTCCAATGCAATCATTAATATGATTGGCCTAAGCGTAAAACGCTCTACCTATGTTATTAATGAAGAAGGTATTATTGAACAGGTTTGGGGAGATGCAAGCGCGGCCGAAAATCCCTCCGATGTTCTCTCCTATTTAAACCGTACCTGCCCCTTAGATTTTGCTCATCCAGAAAATAACGGTAAATCCTGCTAATACTTCATATTATGATGCTAATAAGCGCTGAGTAAATGCTTTACTATGACAAGTACAAATAGCTTTACACTAATCATCTTATAAATTTATAAAATTTATAAAAAAATGCTTGACTTTATAATGCTCAACCATTATAATATGTATTGTTCCGAGTTCACGGAACCTTAAACGTGCCGAAGTGGCGGAATTGGCAGACGCACTTGACTCAAAATCAAGCGTAGTAGCCCTACGTGCCGGTTCGAGTCCGGCCTTCGGCACCAATAGAGAATATGCGGTTCATCGAAAGATGGACCGCTTTTTATTTTTCTAAAAGCACTAATTCTACACCAACTATTTTTTAGCAGAATGTATCTCACAATACCTTTATTACTGGTTACAATCCTAAATTCTACCTTTTCTATTTGCATTGACTTAAAATCTACAATTATCATACATAAACCTATAAAAGCCAACTTTCCATAAAGAACAGAAAGTTGACTTTTTTATTTATGAGAAGCGATGTCATCAAGCCAGCGTTTTTTATAGCGCTCAATATAATATTCCATCATATTTTTATTGCACAAATAATATAGAAGCTTCTTTTTGAAATACGCTCTGGCAAACTCCTCTACTCTAGCAGGATTTCTAACAGCCTTTCCCCTATAATAAAAGGAAGCAATAAGCTCAAATAATGAGCCTGCTGCCAGCACTATGAGGATTCTAAAGCTTATAGGAAACTCAACAGCAATATTATCTACAAGCAGATAGCTAATAGGCAGTATAAATATGGAAATGCTGTAGATGGTCAAAAAGCTTCCTACAAGCATTCCCAAAAGCTTAAAAAATATCATTCTTATGGTGGACATAAACGGTCTCCCTTCGTTATTTGCTGCAATATATAGCATTACCAAAAATCAAAGCTTAACATACCTTTGATTACGACTGTTTAGCTTGTCAGGAATAGTCATACTTATAAAGCCGCTATTTAAAGCTGGCTGCAGATATGCCTTGCGAAAGCTGGATCTTGATTTTAAATTCAGCATAGCCATTAAAGCTGTAGCTGTATAGGGAGTTCCCGACTCCATAGCCTGCAGCAAACGCTGTACATACTCAGAGGCTATATTAACGTCCTGTTGCAACTGAACATTAATTTCGTCAAGAGTTATCTCGATACGCTCCAGAATAAACTCAATAAAAGAATTGGAGCTTGCCTCCCTGTGACATTTAGCTATGGCAGCATAATATTCATCCTGAAATTTTTCAATCTGGCTTTCTAATGGTAAATATGCAAAAACATTCTTCCAATTATATAGTAACGCTGTATGCCATAATCTGGCCATTCTGCCATTACCATCTGCATAGGGATGAATAAATACAAATTCATAATGAAATACTGCTGCCATAATAAGTGGATGCAGCTTGTTTCTTTCTCTATTCATCCATGAAAATAACTGCTCCATCAGATGAGGAACAAATCTTGCAGGATGTGCCATAAAAATACATTTATCACCACTAAACACGCCCTCTTCACCATGCCTAAACTGACCAGACTCGTTAAGTAGATTTTCCGTCATAAGTCTATGCGTTTTTTGTAGGTCTGCCATACTGTAGGGATTTATATTCTCTAAGGAAGCATAAGCGGCATAAGCATTCTGCACTTCCTTTACGTCTTTAGCATCTCCAAAAACCATTTGGCCGTCTATAACAGCTTTTACTTGCTACTGCGTCAAAGAATTGGCCTCTATACGACACTTAATACAACTGATTTTACGCAGATGGGGCTTTTTTTTGCAAACCTTCATCAATATTGACCTTACCTAGCTTTTCTGAGATTATTGCAATATGTTGCAGCATCGACTCAGTAATTGTAAACGGCGGTGTGTAAACATCTATGGATGGCAATTTCATCAACTCCCTTAGCTTCTTTGAAGTTGTACGTTAACTTGTATGCTTACTTACATGCTTACTTATATGTTTACTTGTATGCTTGCCTTCCATTATAGCATATTAAAACATTTTTTTGTAGTAGAAAGACTGACTAAGGTTCGTAGCCTCATTTAATACAATATAACTAATAAAGGTCTGTTACAAAGCATTTTAAGATAAATGTCATATTTTGTGGTTTTTAAGAGTTTTACCATTTTATGGTTTTCTATACCATTTTTTGTGCTCACCGCTATACCGTATTTTGTGGTCAACGAATGTTGACCACTTTTTATTTATAAAAAATAAAACCTCCTGATTTAAAATGATAATACCCGAAAACCATTCTAAAAAAGGATGTAAGACATCATGTCTTATGAAAAGTTTATCACAGATTTTTTGAACATTGAACCCCAAAGACTTCAAAAATGTATTTCATCTACTAGCGAAGATGGAGAAATTACAGTAAGGATACGCCTAAAACCACAAAACGTAAATTGCCCCTACTGCAATAATACTACCAAAATCCATGGTTACTATACTAGAAAGCTTACTCATTCTACATTTGCTAACAGAAAATGCTTTATTGTTTACGAACAGCGCAGATATATCTGCAAAGAATGTGAATTCACATTTAACGAACAAAATCCTTTTATTCACACCAGAGAGCAGTTGACGTACGAAACTAAAATTAATATTCTCAAAGACCTCAAACATCCTGAAGAAACCTATACTAATGTCGCAAAGCGTTACAATGTATCTGTCAACAGAGTTATACGGCTATTCGAAAACCATGTAAATATCCCTCGCAAAAAACTTCCTACAGTCCTTTCCACAGATGAACACTACTTCCCTTCTTCTGATTACAAAGCCAAGTATTGCTGTTTATTTATGGACTTCATCTCAGGAGAAATAATTGATGTGCTCCCTGACCGACGTAAAAATTATCTTATGAACTATTTTTCTACCATCCGCACTGAAACGCTCAATTATTCTACTCAGAGAAGAGAACTAGACAATGTCCATTTTATTTCAATAGATATGTATGAAGTTTATAGAGACATAGCAAAAAATGTATTTTCCAAAGGCTATAGTTTGTGCCGATAGCTTTCATGTTCTAAAACACCTAACTGATGATTTCAACAAGGTACGCTTACGCTGCAGGAGATCTACAGAAAACACTACACTACAATATTGGCTAGTTAAACTGCGTTATATTTTTCAACATAATATGGACTTGGATAATCCACCCAGATACAACAAAGCAATGAATAGATATATGAATTTAAGAGATATTCGAGAGATGCTGTTCTATGAATTTCCTGATTTGAAGATAACTTATGAGCTTAAAGAGTATTACGTTAACCTAAATGCTGCGTGCAAACTACAAGAAGCTGAAAAAGCTATAGATGAAGCAATAACCATATTTTCTAATTGTGGTATTCCTGAATATGATGAATTTTACAACTTATTGATAAACTGGAGAGACGAAGTTATAAATTCCTTCACCGAAATCAATGGCAGACGCATTAATAACAGTTACATGGAATCCAAGAACAGACTTGTAGAAAAACTCATATACAATGCTAGCGGGTTCCGTAACTTTAGCAGAACTCGCAACAGAATACTGTACTGTTTAAACAAGAAAGATAGATTTAAGATTTAAAAAAGAAGATGGTAGAACCGAAAAACGGTTCTACCATCTTAAAACCACAAAACGTGAAAGCAGTGACCACAAAATTTGACATAGCGAAACCACAAAAACGTGATAGCGACAACCACATAAATGGTAAAGCACTAACCATAAATTTTGACAGACACGATTCAAATTTACTGAATCGTGTCTTTTTTTAGATATTATTAAATTTTCACAATGCATTATAGAACATATAACTATAATAAGGCAAAATTTGATATATTTTATGCTTATAGCCTACATTACATATTATCTAAGCTTTTTAATTTCTGGAATTGCTGCAGATAATGGCTTCCATACAAACAAAGCAACAAAATAATCTGCACAGGAATGTACAAAGGTACCACAGCCAACTAATAGTAATACACTCATTACATAACCATTTGCCAACTGTTCAGCATTAAACATACTTCCAGAAAGGAAGAACGGTGTTACCACAGCAACTTCTGCTATGGCATGCATCAAGGCCAAAAATATATTGAACAACACAGTACTGACTGGCTTTTCTATAATATCAGGATTTCTTTTTACAATTACAGCACCTATAAAAGCAAAAACAATATGACTTGCCGCTCTTAATGCAATTATGAACGGAGTAGTCATAAAAAATCCTAAGGTTGTTCCAATACAAACAGCAACTGCCATTATCGGAGAAATAAACATAGCTAAAAATACAGCTACATGACTAGCTAAGGTAAAGGACATTGGACCAAGGACAATTTTAGGCATAAACATTGGCACCACCATACCAATAGCACACAGTAACCCTGATAATACTAGAAAAAATACTTTATTATTCACTTTTATTCCCCTCTCATCTAGGCTTGACTATTTCTGAAAACCAAGCACATCACAATACAACTTTCCTATTACACTACTCCATCAATTGACATGCATAAAGCGCACACAATGTTTTGGCATCGTATAGCTCCCCATTAGCAATCATCTCTTTTATTTCTCCAGGAGTGAAAGCTTTTACAGAGATGAACTCGTCTTCATCAGTATGCTGCTCAAATTTTGTAAGATTCCAAGCCTTATAAAGATGAATAATTTCGTCAGAAAAACCAGGGGTGGTGGCAATGCTGATCATGTGTTGCCAGCTTTGAGCTTCATAACCAGTTTCCTCGCTTAGCTCACGTTTGGCACATTCCAATGGATCCTCCCCTGGTCCATGGTCCAGCTTACCTGCAGGAATCTCCCACATTACTGTTCCTAAAGGATAACGGCATTGCTTTACCAGTACAATGCGTCCGTCATCCAATACGGGCACTACTGCTACTGCACCGGGGTGGCGAATGTATTCACGGGTAGCGTCATTACCATTAGGCAGTGTTACATGGTCAAGCTGCACCTTTAATAGCCTACCACTAAAAACCTCTTCATTGCTGCCTTCTACATATATTTCATCCAATTCAGGTTCATGAAATTTTTTAATCATAGTATCCCTCTTTATTATACTGTTTAAAAAACCAATTGTACTGCTCATCATAGGTTAATACTTACCTAGTATAAAACGCATCACCACAATAACAAAATGCAGCCTCATGGCCGCTTGTTATAAAGAAGGTGATGCGTAATTCTTAGTTATAGCTATAAAAATAAAGCACGAAATTTTATTTTAGACTATCCCTTATTGACTGCGCACTAGTAATAAGCTCTCTAGCGTTTTCATAGGCAGCAAAGCTA
>USBG01000092.1 GCA_900552855.1 uncultured Phascolarctobacterium sp.
TGTTTCTATCGTCGTAATATAGAGAGCACTGTAGTGGCCATGAAAACTCTATAACACTTTTTAGTAATAAATTTTTAACCTTACTATACTTACCTATAGGTTCTGCAATTTTAATATCCTTTATAAAATCTGGTCTATTATTTACTAATCCGATGTCTTGACCATGTTCCAAAAAGGAATATAGATAAATTTCATATCCATATTTTTCATGTAAACCTTTGCAATAATAATATAAACTTACCTTTCGACCACTATCCGTAGGCCAAAATAACCTTGTAGTAATAAAAACTAATTTTTTACTCATCAACTTCACCCATAATTTGAAGGTTTCCTATTAATTCAATACGCACCCTTCTTCATCAATACAACACCAATTGTTTTCCACAAAATTACAATGTCACCAATAAATGTACGATGTTTTATATAATCCTCATCCATTGCAACACGCTCATCATAGGTAGTGTCGCTGCGTCCGCTTACCTGCCACAAACCAGTAATACCAGGCTTGACAGTGCAATACAGCTTTGCCGTTTCCCCATAGTATTTGTCCAGCTCCTCTTGAATCACCGGACGAGGTCCTACAAGGCTCATTTCACCACGCAACACGTTAAAAATTTGTGGCAGCTCATCCAAACTTGTTTTACGCAAAACCTTGCCAATAGGAGTTACACGAGGGTCATCCTTAAGCTTAAAATCTCGTTCCCATTCTTCCCTAGCATCTGGATTTTCCGCCAAATACTTTTCTAACATCTCCTGAGAGTTGGTAACCATACTACGAAATTTGTAGCACGGAAATGGCTTGCCATTTTTACCAATACGCTCATGAGCAAAAAATATCGGTCCCGGGTCCTCCTTTTTAATTCTGTAGGCCACATAAACCAGTAACGGGCTTATGCACATGGTACCAATGGCAGTTAATGTAAAATCAAATACATTCTTTATAAAATATCCAAAGCTATTACTCATCCCAACACCTTTTCTTCTAAAAATTTCCTAAACAACACAAAGAGCGATATCCCCCCACATCAGATATCGCTACACAAAATTACACAAAAATAAATCAACAAAACATTTTATTAAGACTTTTTATTCATAATCTCTAATACATTAAGCACGTCCTGTACAGAGTAAGCCTTTTTATCATTTATCTCATCAGACTCATTAAAAAAGTCCTTCATCTTACAATCCAGTGCAGAACGAATCTTTAAAAGATTTTCTAAGGTTACTGCACTTTTTCCAGTTTCTATATTACTAAGATGTGTTTGAGAAATCCCCACTGCCTGAGCTAGCTCCGTTTGCTGAATGCGACGCTCCTGACGCAACACCTTTATCTTAAAACAAATCCTGCGCAGCTCTTCTGCTACAGATTCGTCACTTTGTACCTTAACCTTCATACTTCACTCCTAAATTGATGATAAACTATGTTCTTTTTTTATTTTTCTAAAATATTGATGATATTTTAAATTTATGTCTATATAATTATAGCACCTTTGTCCCCCCCCCCACAAGACGTTTTTTGTATTTTATTTATTTTTATGGAGAATTATTGTTTCCTTATTGTGTTTTTGTATCATTTAATAAAATCAATTTCATTTCTTGATGTAGCTATATATTGTCTAAATCTATTGAAATGTACTGTTTCTTATGACACAAAAATCGTGTACTATTTTCGTAGTACACGGTTTAAAACAAAAGAGCCTCTAGATCTAAACCTAGAAGCTCCTATAAATATCGTATTAAATTATCTCGCTCTTACAGCTCGTGATGTCTTTCCTTGTTCTTACGAACATAGTCCAGAATGATGCCTGCTGTTTCTTCAATAGCACGGTTAGAAACGTTGATGATTTGGCAGTGGATGCGACGCATGATGCCCTTAGCGTAGTTCAGCTCGTCGTTAATGCGTTTCATATCTGCATAGGTTGCAGTATCGGACAGACCCATGGTTTTTAAACGCTCGCAACGAATTTCGTTCAGCTTGAAGGGGTCAATCAAAAGGCCAATAACCTTATAAGGCGGCACCTTGAAAAGCTCTTCAGGAGGATTCAGCTCCGGTACCAAGGGTACGTTAGCAACCTTAACCTGCTTATGAGCAAGATACATGCTCAAAGGAGTTTTGGAGGTACGGGATACGCCAATGATAACGATGTCCGCCTTCAAAAGGCCCAAAGGATTTTTGCCGTCGTCATATTTAACTGCAAATTCAACAGCTTCCACACGCTTGAAGTATTCGTGGTCAAGAGAATGGATAAGTCCTGCTTGATTGCGAGGCAGCATACCGGTGCTCTTTTCAATGGACTTCATCATAGGACCTAAAACGTCAACTACTTCAACGTCCTTAGCCAAAGCACGGTCAGCCATATGCTCTCTCAAATCAGGAGAAACGATGGTATAGCAGATAACTGCATTATTAGCAGCTGCTTCATCAATAACCTTATCGATTTGCTCTTTATCCTTTACGTAAGGAACACGAATAACATCAAATTTTTCCTGTACAAATTGGCTAGTAGTAGCCTTTACAACAGATTCCGCTGTTTCACCGATGGAGTCGGACACAGCATAAATAATAGGATTAACTTTAGCTGCTATGATAATTACCTCCCTTACCCTCTGCCAAATCTACAAGCAGACGAGTAAAATTTGTTTTGGTGATGCGGCCAACTACCTCGTAGCTGCGTTTTCCGTCATCAATGGTTTTGACCACCGGCAGGCAGTCAATTTCATTATCAATTAATCTGCGTGCAGCAGCTGCAGCAGCCTCTTCCGGGTCTGCCACAATAATCTTGGACAAAGGAGTCATAACCATTACAACAGGAATATCACGCAAATCACTATTATTAATGGCTGCCTTCAACAGGTCCTTGCGAGAAACAACGCCTGTCAACAGACCAGCATCGTCCAAAACGAATACAGTTCCCACATCCTCTAGGAACATTGTTACTACCGCCTCGTAGGCACTCTTATCATGACCTATGGCTACAGGCACCGACTGCAAATCCTGCACACGGATGGCTGAGATTTCTTCCATAAGCATACCCAGGGTATTTTTCCCTGTATAAAAATAACCAACCTTGGGGCGTGCGTCAAGAATACCACCCATAACAAGTATAGCCAAATCGCTTCTAAGCGCAGCTCTTGTTACGTTTAAACGTGCAGCAATATGTTCGCCGGTAATAGGACCATCAAGGCGTACAATCTCGGCTATTTGTTTCTGCCTGTTACTTAAAGATATGATCTTCACACCCTTTCTAAATAATTTTATAAATATAGTATACACTATTCAATGACTTTTTTCTAGATTAGGTCATAAATATTTTGTATTTTTTTGGAATAAGAGCATATATATTTTTCAAGCTTATCCTATATATCAACAAGCTTACAGCTTAACCTACACATATAGGAAGAATTCAATACACTTTCATAGAGTTTCCACACAACTCTTCTATTATATATGCTATAATGTAGTTCAATGCTAGTATTAGCAAAATTTATAAACAACTTATGAAACGGAGAGTACAATATGTCTGATCAAAGCTTTTCTAAAAAAATTGACTGCCTATCCATTGAAGAAATTGGCAGCAACGCATCTAAATATGATTTTCTTATTGGTGAAGGTGAATTTGTAGAGCTAGAATACAAAGCATTCCGTGATATCGCTGTGTTCACCAACAAAAAGCTTATTCTTATGGATGTGCAAGGCATTACCGGTTCTAAAAAAGAATGGCTCATCCTGCCCTACTCCAAATGCACAGCGTTTTCTGTAGAAAGCGCAGGCACCTTTGACCTTGACGCCGAAATCAAAATCTGGGCCTCTGGCATTGGCTTAGTAGAGCTGGAGCTGGTAAAGGGCAACGATGTCCGTCAGGTTGCAGCCATGCTGGTTAATTATATCGGATAGAAAAAATACCAATGCAGATAATTATAAACTTTCTGCATTGGTAAGCTTAGGTACAAAGGGAAATGATAGCTGAATTTATGATGTAAAAAGGAGGTAAAGTGAGTGAACGATATTGTTACTTTTAAAGACGAACAATTGGAATTAGAAGTTAATATTTCTCCAGAAGAAGATACTGTTTGGTTATCTTTAGACCAACTCTCAGACCTATTTGATAAAAATAAATCAACCATATCTAGACACATAAAAAATATCTTTTCTGAAGGAGAACTAGATTCACAAGTGGTAGTTGCAAAATTTGCAACCACCACTCAACATGGCGCAATAGCTGGTAAAACGCAATCTCATATAACTTCATTCTATAATCTTGATGTCATTATTTCTGTTGGCTATCGTGTAAAATCGCCTCGTGGCGTTCTTTTTCGCAAATGGGCAACCAATGTATTAAGGCAATACTTAACAGAAGGCTACGCAGTCAATGCAAAGCGCTTAGCAGTTTTAAACAAAACAGTACAGATACAGTCCAACATTATAGGTGGCCTTGTTGGTATTGACGCAGATGACGTTTTAAAAGTAGTTCAAGAATATTCACGCTCTTTAGAACTGCTTGATGCATACGACCATCAATGTGTTACTATTCCACAAGGCACCGACTGTTCATATCTTCTAAAATATGATGAGTGTATGAAGCTAATAAGAAGTATGGAATTTAGTCAAACCTCTGACGTTTTTGGCGTTGAAAAAGAGCCAGGAAAATTAGATGGTATTTTATCAGCTATCTATCAAAGTGCCTTTGGTCAGGATGCTTATCCATTTCTTGAAGAAAAAGCTGCCAATCTGCTCTACTTCTTAGTAAAAGACCATCCATTTAATGATGGTTGCAAACGTATTGCCGCAGCTTTATTCTTATATTTTCTTAATCAAAATAAAGCACTATATAAAGATGGTAATAAAATCATCAGCGATAGTGCCCTTGTTGCTATTACCCTTATGATTGCAGAATCACGCCCAGAAGAAAAAGATATTATGATTCAGGTAATTATAAACTTCCTGCATTGGTAAGCTTAGTTACAAAGGGAAATACACTTAAAATAGATTTTTAAAACTAGTTTTTTCCACCCTTTACTGGGTGGATTTTTTATTTACAGTATTCCCTAGTTGGTTTCAGCCTTGATAGCAGTAATCATTTCTGCGCCGTTCTCTAATTTTTCAAGCTTCTCAAATACTTCTTTTAAATCCATTTCAAATACCTCCGTACTTTGGCTCTCCAGCCTGCTTATGTGGTCTCCACCACGGTTTGCGCCCTCTCCAGGGCAAAAAGCCCTCACATAAATGCAAGTGCTTAATTAAAAATGATGTTTAGTTCTAATGTCATAACAATAGGCTAATGCAAAGCATGCAACCAACAGGCCAATAACGATACAAGTTGGTGCGAATACCCATAACCATGACCAATCAAGATAACCAAAAGCTTTGCCTAAAATAAAGGTAGTCTGTGTGACGATATATACTACATTCATGCTATTCCTCCAATAAAAAAGCAGACTCTGAGTTTTTACTCAAAATCTGCTTGTCTGTTGTTCAATCTTTTTACTAATAAATCTCTATGTACTCGCTGATTTCATTTAATGATTTTCCATCAAAAATTTTATCATTCATAAGTTCGTCAATATCGTCATAATGTTTCTCTACATCTTTATAGCAAACATCAAAACTATTCTGAGAATACGGCATTACCAAACCATCTACGCCATTATACCCAAACTGCACATCATATGTTAAAGATAAAATTTCATTTTTCACTTGTTCTTTGTTCAAGAAAATCACCTACTTTCTTACGCTCATCCTCTGTAAGCTCTCGAGCCTTTCCTCTTAACAGTACACCATCTACATATTTGTAATCATGTGCATGTTCACCATGTCTTCCAAAAGGATGTGCTTTAGGCTGCCCATGGTCATTATTAGTTATCTGTAGGTACTGCATACCATTGGCATCATAATAATTTCTGTCAATACCGCCATTACGATTCATTCTTTCAGTAACAGCATACGGCTCACCTTTCAAAGAAACCTTCTGCACTCTAATTATACCATTATCATTATTAGCTTGCAATTTCTTGTCAGCGTGAAGCTGCAACAGGATTTCAAATAGCCTGCTCTCCTGCTTGCCAAGTCCCTGCCAACCTCGCAAATAATCCTACCAGCTTTCACCAGACTGCCAAGCTTTGGTGCCATTTATGCCCATCAGCTGCGTTCTCTGGTTGTCGGATAGCTTTTCAAGATATGCATTGACTGCATCCTCGATGTTCTCTTTGGCTTTTTTGCCGTTCAGGTCTGCAGCGTAAATCTTTACAAGCTTACACATACAGTGCGGATGAGCTGGCAGCTTAGGCAGTTTGTCTTTAGGATAGATGCCAGCTCCTAAGCCGTACATATCAGCCTTGGCGTACATATCGCAGATGTCGAAAACAGGATGCCTTGTACCAGTCTTCCATTTCACTGCCATAACATCGTCATCAGCTTCAATATCAGCTAAAAAGCCGTCAGCATAGGCCCTAGCCATCTCTGTTCTTGCAATGCGTTCTGCCACATAACGGCTTTTCTCCTGCACCGCTACCCAGCAAGCCTTTTGCAGGTCCTCATCAGAGCCTGTAAGAGCTTGTTGTACAAACTGGTTATATGCAGCACTGCTCATATTTTTAATGTGATTCCCTAAAATGCTGCATAATTTTGTTATTGCAAGACATATTAGGAATATTTTTAAATGAAAAGAACTAGACTAAAAAAATAAAAACTATGGTTTCCATAAAAAGAAATCATAGTTTTTTTCTATTACGCATTAAAGAACGCTAAATATGTAATTAGAGCATATATTGGACAAATATTGGACAAATCAGTATTTCACCCA
>USBG01000093.1 GCA_900552855.1 uncultured Phascolarctobacterium sp.
TTAAGGTATATACAGCCTCTGGCAGCTTAATATTTAGCTCCACCAATGTCAGCATGGTTGAATAAACCATAAAGGGTACTGATGTCAGTAGCTTGTGCATAACATTCTTCAGGTTTAAGGGCTCCCTGCTGCCATCAGCACTGCCAATACAGGAGGCCGAAAAAGCGTAGGTCAAACCAGTACACATAATGGCATTACCCATGTCAAAAATACAGATAGCAATAACGCCAAAGGCGCCTAAAAAGCTTTGCACAAAGGGCAAGGTAAAGCAGCCAATATTATAGCCACTCATACTAAATATATAAAACAGCTTGGCATCTGCAGTCTCACGTTTTGTCACCAGCAAGGCAATCAAAATCATAATTACATTACCCAATAAGCCTACAAGCAAAGCACCAAGCAATGAATAATCCATTTTAAAATTAGCAAAGCTGCTAATAACGGCTGCCGGAAGCGTAAGGTTTAAAACTATTTTAGAAACAATACGATAGTCCTCACGACCAAAAATTCCTACACGCTTAAAAATATAGCCAATACAGATAATGGCTACAAAGGAAAGCGCTTTAATAAGTACCTCTAACATAATAATCCCCTCTGAAAAACATTATAAAGCCTTTATTTTTCTAAATTTGCAAGCAAAATAAAAAAAAAGAGAGCTGCCATAGGCAACTCTCTAGTTTTTGTAAATCTTACAGTGCAGCTTTAGCAGCTTCTACCAGTTTAGCGAATGCTGCTGCATCATAAATAGCCATGTCAGCCAGAACTTTACGGTTCATAGCGATACCAGCTTTGGTCAGGCCGCAGATGAAACGGCTGTAGCTCATGCCGTTAGCACGGGTTGCAGCGTTGATACGAGCGATCCACAAACGACGGAACTCGCGTTTTTTAGCGCGACGGTCACGACGAGCGTAGAACAGACCTTTCATTACAACTTCATTAGCTTTTTTGAATTGTTTGCTTCTGGAACCACGATAGCCTTTAGCCAGTGCCAGGATGTGTTTATGACGACGATGAGCGGTAACGCCCACTTTAACTCTTGCCATGTTGTTATTCCTCCTTTAAACCTTTAATTATGCATACGGGAGCATCTTTGCTACATGCTCTTTATCAGTCTTGTGAACCAGAGCTGCTTTACGCAGGTTTCTCTTACGAGCAGGAGATTTATGTTCCAGAATGTGGCTCTTAAAGTTTTTAAAATGTTTGAATTCACCGGAAGCGGTTTTTTTGAAGCGCTTTGCAGCAGCTCTACGGGTTTTCATCTTAGGCATTGATAATTCCTCCTCTATTATTTAGCAGGTTTAGGCGCAACAATCATAATCATGTTTTTGCCTTCCAATTTCGGCATTCTTTCAACAATAGCATTGTCTTTCAGTTGATCAGCCATTTTCTTCAGGATAACTTCGCCAAGCTCAGGATGAGACAGTTCACGACCACGGAACATGATGGTAACCTTTACTTTGTCGCCATCTTCCAGGAAACGAACAGCGTTCTTAAACTTAACGTTGAAGTCGTGCTCCTCAATACCGGGGCGCAGCTTAACTTCTTTAATATCGAAGGTTTTTTGTTTTTTACGGGCTTCTTTTTCGCGTTTTTGTTGTTCATAGCGATATTTGCCGTAATCCATAATCTTGCACACAGGCGGTTTTGCCGTCGGAGCAATTTCAACCAAATCTAAATGCTTTTCTGCAGCCAGTTTCAGAGCATCACGGCTGGACATAATGCCAAGCTGTTCGCCACCATCAACAATAACACGAATTTCTCGTGCGCGAATCTCTTCGTTGACACGCAAGCTTTCTTTACTAATAACAATTCACCTCCAGGGAACAAAAAAAATAATGCGGGCAGACATAATCCACCCGCATGAAAATCATATCCAACCCTGTCGAGTCTATGCCGCAAGGTGAGAAGCGGGATGGCTTCTGCTTTGTTACTTGAATATGATACCATAATCTACATAAATAGTCAACACTTTTTATTAAGTTTGTTACAAAATATTTCTACACCTATCAAATATAGACCATGGATTATGGTAGCATATTTAGCGCCAACAATAAAGCTTCTTATACTGTTGTTACTATATTATCAATCTGCAATAATCCATATTTTTAATAGCTATAGTGCATCCTATTCTTAATATAATACTCTATCTAGCTAAATACTATAAAAAGACTGCAACCCCAAGCATCAGGGATTGCAGTCTTTATTTTTAAGTCAGTCTATTTTCTCAGCTTATTCCTTAGATTTGGAATCAACAACATCCTTCAGCAGAGCTTCAAACTCTTCAAAGGTCATTGCACCCAGGTCGCCCTTAGCACGATGACGCGGAGAAACAGTGCCGTTTTCCATGTCGCGGTCGCCAACAACCAGCATGTAAGGAACCTTTTCCATTTGTGCTTCTCTAATCTTTTTACCAATCTTTTCGCTACGTGCGTCAACAGTTGCACGATAGCCACCGCATTCCAGCTTACGCATCAGGTCATAGCAGTAGTCAGCAGCACGGTCAGTTACAGGCAGGAAGCGTACTTGCTCAGGAGCAATCCAGGTAGGCAGTGCACCGGCATATTTTTCAATCAGCAGTGCCAAAGTACGCTCGTAGCAGCCCATGGAGGTACGATGGATGATGTAGGGCAGTTGTTTTTGACCGTTTTCATCAACATAGTACATACCAAATTTTTCAGCCAGCAGCATATCAATTTGAATGGTAATAAGAGTATCCTCTTTACCAAATACGTTTTTAATTTGGATATCCAGCTTAGGACCATAGAAGGCAGCTTCGTCAATACCAACCTTGTAGTCGATGCCCAAATCGTCAAGAATGTGCTTCATAACGCCTTGTGCATGCTCCCATTGCTCAGGAGTGCCTTCGTATTTATCAGTGTTGTTAGGATCCCATTGGGAGAAACGGAAGGAGCAGTCTTCCTTCAGGCCCAGGGTTTCCATGCAGTAGTTAGCCAGCTCAAAGCAGCCACGGAACTCTTCTTCCAGCTGATCAGGACGAATAATCAGATGGCCCTCGGAGATAGTGAATTGACGAACACGAATCAGACCGTGCATTTCGCCGGAATCCTCGTTACGGAACAAGGTGGAGGTTTCGCCTAAACGCATGGGCAGCTCACGATAGGAGCGTTGACGGTTCAGGAATACTTGATATTGGAAGGGGCAGGTCATAGGACGCAGAGCAAAGCACTCTTTAGTCTCATCATGAGGATCGCCCAAAACGAACATGCCATCCAGATAGTGATCCCAGTGACCGGAAATACGATACAAGTCGCGTTTAGCCATCAGCGGAGTCTTGGTCAGCATATAGCCGCGTTTTTGCTCGGTATCTTCAATCCAGCGTTGCAGCAGTTGGATAACACGTGCGCCCTTCGGCAGCATGATGGGTAAGCCTTGGCCAATATAATCAACGGTGGTGAAGAACTCCAGCTCACGACCCAGCTTGTTGTGGTCACGCTTCAGAGCTTCAGCCTGTTGCTCTAAATATGCATCCAGCTCTTCTTTTTTCGGGAAGGCTACGCCATAAATACGTTGCAGCATTTTGCGGCTAGAATCGCCACGCCAGTAAGCACCAGTTGCAGAGGTCAGTTTAATAGCGTTGCCTTTGATGCGGCCAGTGGAATCCAGGTGCGGACCAGCACACAGGTCGGTAAAATCGCCTTGCTTGTAGAAGCTGATTACAGCATCCTCAGGCAGGTCGTTAATAAGCTCTACTTTATAGGGCTCTTCTTTTTCTTCCATAAATTTAATAGCTTCTGCGCGGGGCAGCTCAAAACGCTCTAATTTCAGCTTTTCCTTGCAGATTTTACGCATTTCTGCTTCCAAATCAGCCAAATCTTCGGGGCTGAAGGGAGTCGGAGTATCAAAATCGTAGTAGAAGCCGTTTTCGATGCTAGGACCGATAGCCAGCTTTACATCAGGATGCAGTCTTTTCATAGCCTGCGCCAGAACGTGGGAGCAGGTATGCCAATAGGTTTTACGATATTCTTCGTTTTCAAAAGTGAATTTGTTTTCTTCAGACATTGTCTTAACCTCCTAAAATCTATACATAGAACTGTGAGAGACATTTATGAAGGCAAAAAAATAAACCCCAATCCCTCACAACAAGGGACGGAGTTATCCGCGGTTCCACCCTAATTGACTCAATACGAGCCCACTCGGTACCGTTAACGCCGGTAATACGGACTAGCATACTTGCCGAGGCTTTCCGTAGTCAGTTTGAAGGTGGTACACCATTGGTCTTACTCAGCTGCTCACAGCAAATGCAGCATTCTCTGGGGAGCTCAGAGCTATGGTAAATCCTTCGCATTACAGATTGATTTTCACTTACTAGATAATTATAGCACACTGAATCAGCTTGTCAATGCTACTAGCAAAATCCTCTAAAATTTAGTATAATAATAAAATACAATGAATATCTACATATTATAAACCGTTCATTTATTTACACTTTGCAGAGAAAGACTTTTCTCTGTTATTTTCATTTTAAGATAGAAGGATAGCTATGAAATTAAACAAACTGGGCTTAAATAGCCTGATGGCTGCCTTTTGCGTTGCCGGGTGTATGCTTGCACCTGCTGCCCACGCTCAGGATTTGACCATCATTTATGTGCCCTTAGACAACAGGCCAGTCTGCGATGACTATGTACGCCAAACTATGGAAGCAGCTGGCTGCAAAATCATCCAGCCCCCCGAAAAATATATAGCCGACAATAATAGTAACGCCAACCCAGAAAAAATTTGGGAATGGCTAGAACGCAAGTCTCCTAAGGCTGATGCTGCCGTTATCAGTACTGATACCCTTATTTACGGCGGCTTGGTGGCTTCACGTACTCATCATTTAAGTCAGGCAGTTCTTGACGAGCGCGTTAACAGGCTTGCCAATATTAAGGCATCTCTTCCCATTAAGCTGTATGCCTTTTCTACTATTATGCGCACACCCAGAGCAAGCCGTGGTCGTGTAGAGCCCCCCTATTATGCAACCTGTGGTCCTAGCATTTTTGCCTACAGCGAGCTTTTAGACAAGGAAGCGCAAAATAAGCTGACATTAGTAGATAAGCTGAAAAAGCGTGCCCTGGAACGTAACCTGCCCGCCGCAGAGCTTAATGACTGGCTAGAGCGTCGTCAAAAAAATCTAAAGGTTAATTTGCAGCTGACAAGACTGGCACGCAGTAATCGTTTTCATTATTTAGCCATTGGTAAAGATGACAACGCTCCCCTCTCCTCTACCCACATGGAGGCTAGAGAGCTGTCTCGCAGCACCTTTGGTGTTTCACCAGAAGTATTGCAAATTATTGACGGCGTAGACCAGCTTGGCATGCTGCTGATGTCCAGAGCCTACAACGAAGCTAAAGGCATTACGCCGTACATCTATACAGAATATGCTCCTGGAGCTGGCGCCGCAACACTGCCTCAGTACAGCGACGCACGACTGCAGGATTCTGTGCCGCAGCAAATTATTGCTGCAGGTGCTAAGGAAATCAATGCACCTGAACGCGCTGATTTTATTTTAGCTATTAACTCTCCTGCTGATGGCATTGTTAAGGACTCCACTGCAGACGATAACAAGTATTTTGCTTCCCCTGCCAATAAATCCTTTGTTCATCTTCTATGTCATCAAATTGACGGTGGTGCCAAAATCTCTCTGGCAGATATCAGCTATTCCAATGGTGCTGACAACGGCTTTATGAACTATTTGGCTAATTCAGGCAGATTGCCGGACCTTATTGCCTACAACGGCTGGAATACTGCAGACAATGCCATAGGCTTTGCTATTGCTCAAGGTAATATGTGCCGCTTTATGAATCAGCAAAGCAAGGATATGCTGATGAAACAACGCCTTATTGACGACTGGTACTACCAAAGCAATGCCCGTCGTTGGGTTTCTGATGCTTTAGCCAAGCATAACCGTGAGGAAATGAAATATGAGCTAGATATTGCTGAAGAGCCTGTACTAAAAAAGATTACAGCTGATTGCTATGAACTGGCCCAAAAATATTCCTTTACACGTAACACCAAATTTGAGCTGACCTTCCCCTGGAAGCGCTTGTTTGAAGTTAATGTAAAAATTGAAGACTAGAATTATGCTCCCTCTTAGCAAGGTCAAGCTACAAAGCTTGTGCTAAACAGGGAGCATATTTTAATCCCCATAAGACGCCTGCAACAGCATTACCGACACAAGAAAAATTATAAGCTGCTTACACATACTTTATTATTTTTAAATTTTTCGGATTTACAATTTGCAGAATAAATTAAGTCTTCATACATTTACTAATCATAAAAGCTTTTCTAATTTAGTCCACTCAAAGCCGAAGACCTTTCAATTAGCTAACAGTTTTTTTAAAAGTCTCATAGGAACACACAACTTCATAGACACACCACAAAAAACCCGCTACCTTACGATAGCGGGTTTAGTTGTTTTAGTATGATTACGTCTCTGTCAAATTATTTGCCAGGGAAGAAGGGCCATACCATGGGGATTACTACCAGGGATACGATGAAAGCTACGATTACCAGACCGGTACCAGCTTTAACATAGTCCATGAATTTGTAACCGCCAGGACCAAGCACCAGAGTGTTCGGAGGAGTACCTACCGGAGTTGCGAATGCGCAGGATGCTGCAACTGCGATAGCCATCAGAACTGCTTTCGGGTCAGCGCCCAGTTGTTGAG
>USBG01000094.1 GCA_900552855.1 uncultured Phascolarctobacterium sp.
ATTCCTTGTATCGTAGGTACTAAGAGCCGTGGCGAAGCTGCTACCACCACCATCCAAGATGGTATTGATGTAACTGTTGACGCTACTCATGGCGTTGTATATGAAGGTATCATCGAAGAGCCTAAGAAAGAACAAGCTCAACAACAAGTTGTTGCTGCTGAGTACTTCCCGCCCACTGGCACCAAGATTTATATGAACCTGGGTGACCCTGAGCTGGCTGAGAAATACGCTGATCTGCCTTGCGATGGTATCGGCCTGATGCGCGAAGAGTTCATCTGGACCACCTACATCCATGAGCATCCGCTGTATCTGATCAAAACCGGTCATCCGGAAAAGGTTGTTGACCAACTGGCTGAAGGCATGCGTCAAGTTTGCCAAGCTATGGCACCCCGTCCGGTAACCCTGCGTTTCTCTGACTTCAAATCTTCTGAATATCGCGATTTGAAGGGTGGCGACGAGTTCGAACCCTACGAACCCTCTGCACTGCTTGGCTGGCGCGGCGCTTCCCGTTACTATGATCCTAAATACATCGAAGCATTCAAACTGGAATGCATGGCTGTTCGCAAAGTTCGCGAAGAGTTTGGCCTGAAAAATCTGAACGTTATGATTCCGTTCTGCCGTAACGTAGAGGAATGCGAAAAGGTTGTTAACATCATGGCTGACTGCGGCCTGCGTCGTGGTAAGGACTTCAAGGTTTGGCTGATGGCTGAAATTCCTTCCAACATCATCCTGGCTGACCAATTCAACCAATTCGTTGATGGTTACTCCATTGGCTCCAACGACCTGACCATGCTGGTACTGGGCTGCGACCGTGACAACGACACAGTATCCCATATCTATGACGAACGCAACCTGGCAGTACGTCGTGCAATCCGTCACCTGATTGACGTTGCTCACAAAGCTGGCAAAACCGTGTCTATCTGCGGTCAAGCTCCGTCCGTATATCCTGAATTCTGCGAGTTCCTGATTAAGAGCGGTATCGACAGCATGTCCGTTAACCCGGATACTGTTAAATTCACCAAAAAACTGGCTGCTCACATCGAGCAACGCATTCTGCTTGACTCCCTCACTGGCCGTGGCCGTGTAGAAGCAGAAGATTTGGAATGGTAATTCACTTACAATAGTTAACTAAGTTGACTCATTAATTCCAATATAGTATAATCAATTTACAATCTAGTCCCTGTCTTTAACGTAGTTGAAGTACAGGGACTTTCTTTATTTATATGGCAAATTTTCTCTAAAGAAATTTATTGAAGGAGGTAAAAGTGCTGTGGAGATTGTTTTGCTATGTTTATTTGTACTAGGCTTACTCTGTCATATCTATACGGATATAAAAGAAATGCTGCTCTATGATATTTTGTCTTTGGTACTCCTTGTAGCTGGCTGCATATATGCCTATTATTATGGTGATTTTTTAGACAGTCTTTATGGATTCTTTGCTGCTGGAGGAGGCATGCTATTGCTTTATTATCTTAGCAAAGGTGGTATGGGTGAAGGCGATGTAAAGCTAGCTTTTGTGTTAGGTGTATGGCTTGGCTTTTGGAACAGTATAATCTGCTTATTTCTAGCTTTTATAAGTGGTGGCTTGTTTGGCAGTGTTTTGCTTATAATGCGCAAAAAATCAGGCTGTGATAGGATGCCTTTTGGTCCGTTTTTATGTTTAGGAGGAATTGTAGCACAATTTTATGGACAAAAATTATTTAGTTGGTATTTAGGGTATTTTTGATTATTTTATTAGAGTGCTTTGGTAAGAAGTCGATAAGTAGCTCTGTGCTTTTTAGGAGTTAAAAATGGATTTTATTAAGATTATTAGAGAGAAATTTGATAAAAAAGATAGTGCGCAAGAGCAAATGCTTATATTGGAGCTATCCGAAGCTGCCATAAGAATGGATATTTACCAGCATGGAGAATTATCGTCTAGAATGATACAGCTGCAGGTTAATATTAATGATGATGGTATTGATAAGTATTTCAATGAGCTAGTAAGAGTATTGCGCAGTGAACTGTTGTGGCGTGTGGAGGAGGCTGCGGAGGTTGTTTTCCTTCTTCCAGAGAACTGGTGCTATGTTGATAAAATTGAACTCCCTGCAGTTGATAAACGAGAGCTGCAGCGTACTTTGGAGTGGGAGCTGGAGCAATATGTGCCTTGGCCTCGTAATAATTACTACTATGATACGCATTGCCTAGGTGATTCTAAGAATACATATATGATAGCAGCAGCCTCTCAGTTAATAGTTGACCGATTAATGCAGGTAGGTGAGGAGCTAGCTGTGCAAGTTAAGGAAATAACTACTGCTGTTTCTACAGATGGTTATTTGGCGGGTAAGGTTCATCCTAATTTGTTGCCACCAAGATATAAACGAAACATACAATATCGTAGTGATATAAAGCTGGCAGAAATTATCCTTGCTGTAGCTATTGTTGGTTCTATTGGTCTTGTTGTGGTAGCGCAGGGGGGGCGTTATTGGAATATGGAAAATGTTAATAGTATGCAAAATAGATTGCATGCCTTATCTGAGTGGGAGGAGCGAATGGATTGGAGCGAGGCAGCGCAGCATCGTTTGAATCATATGGAACGTATTATAGGCTTAGTACATAAGGATAAAAAGCCGTTATTGCCACAATTAGAGTTGTGGGGTAGAACTGTTGGTGATAGCTGTTGGCTAGAACGTATAGAAGCAAAGGACAATAATAGTGAGTTTATTTTGCATGGTAAAGGTGTTAGTCCAGATGTAGTGACTTCTTTTATGGATAAATTAAAAAACAGTGGTTTATATAATAATGTTGAGCTTATAGAAATGAAAAGGGAAAACAAAAATACATATGTTGGCTTCGTAGTACGTTTAATGTTAAAGGATGGGGAGAAATGAATTTGGATAGATGGGAAAAACTTAAAAAGACGTGCTTACACTTTTGGAAGGAAAAAATTGTAGACCATATTATGGAGCATGTTATAGGTCTATCTTTACTGGCAGGAGCAGCTTTACTAAGTGTGTGCTGGGGATTTGTAGCATCGCCTGCTTTAGAGCAATCCTTGCTGCTGAAAGAACAGGAAATAGTTTTAAAGCAACGTATAACTAAGCTTGATAATCTGGCCGCTAAGGAGGATTATGCTTCCTATGAAAGAAAGCTTCAGCAGGAGTTAAATATTGCGGAAAAAGCAATTGGCAAAAATCCTGATTTAAATAAGGTGTCACAGATTATTGTTAAAATGGCAGAACAACAGCTTTTACAGGTTTCTTATTTACATTTACCTGAGGCAGATGCTGTAAAGCGTCATCCTAAGCTGCCCATAGAAGTTTATCCATTGCGATTATCTATAAAAGGAGACTATTATGCACTAGTACGTTTTGTGGAAAAAGCAGAGGAACATTATCAGCTTAGGGGGATTAGCATAGAGGGAAATCAGGATGGAAGTGTAACGGCTGAGCTAGAAATTTTAGCACATTCTATGGTTTAATCGTTATAGAAATGCGTATAAAATATGTTAGATTGCAAGGCTGAGGATAAGAATTAAGGAAAAGTTCCTGCAAAAAGGTAATAAAGTGTAGGTATATAAGGAGATTTATGTTAAATAGCACATATCTTTTGTGAAAAAGGTATGTGCTATTATCAATTTATGCTTTAAATAATAGTAAAATATTGCCTAGCCTACAAAATGAGAGTTATAATAAGATATTAGAATTTATGGAAAGCCAAAAGTGCAATTTTTTTCAGGAAAAACATAATTATGACATAATTTAGAGCTAAGCTATAGCGTGAAAAGCTGTAGCTTTTTAACAGTGCTAAAAAATATGCTATAGAATGATAAATGGTGTAAATGGAGTGGGGAGAAATGAATTTACAGAGCCGTAGGACAAAAATTCTTATTGGTATTATGATTGCTGTGATTTTTATCATAAGCTATCGTATTGTAGACAATATTCAGCGTGATCGTGAGCGTGCTGCACGCTTGTCACAGGGGCGTAGTATTAGTGTTGTTACAGCTTATCCTGAGCGTATGACTATTGTGCCGAAGCTGGAATTTTCTGGCAGTCTGGATCCAGAATGGCAGGCTGATGTAGCAGCAAAGGTTGATGGACGAATCGAGAAGGTGTATGTGCGTGAGGGTGATGCTGTAACTAAGGGGCAGGTATTGGCTATTTTAGAGCAAACAGATACTAATGCTAATCTAATTATTGCACAAGGATCTTTTTTAGATGCTCAAACAAATCTGCGTAAGGCAGAAACTGATTTGCAACGTTATGAAGAGCTGGTTAAAAGAGGTGCAGTGTCTCAGAAGGCTGTTGACGACTATCGCTTTGCACGCAGCGGCTAAGCTAGAGTCTGTACGCGGTACCTTACAAGGCATGGAGTCTAAGTCAACAGGAACTGTTTTAGTAGCACCTGAAGATGGTATTGTGTCTAAACGTTATTATCAAGAGGGCTATTATGCTAAAGCAGGTACACCTATTATTGCTGTAGCAGATATCAGCAGCTTGAAAACCATTATCCATATTCCTGAGGGACAAATAAGTGGTGTAGATGTAGGTAATGAAGCTGTAATCAAGGTTCCTGCCTATGGTGATAAAAAGATAGTTGGTGAAGTAACACGTATCGCTCCTGTTGCAGATTTGCCGAGCCATACCTTTGAGGCTGAGGTCAGTGTGGACAATAGCCAGGATTTGCGAGCTGGTATTTATGCAAATGTATCTTTAGTTGCATTGCCTAAGGAAAATGTGCTTACAATACCCTTAAATGCTATTGTTATGCGTGATGACCAGCAAACAGTTTATGTTGCTAATGCTGAAGGTGTAGTACAAAGACGTGTCTTAAATATTGGCTATACCAATGATCAAGTGGCAGAGGTTGTTTCTGGACTTACAGAACAGGATTTAATTGTTATAGAGGGACATCATAAGCTACGCGAGGGTAGCAAGATTAATCTGGAGAAGGCTGGTAAATAATTATGATTGGAACATTTATCAGACGACCTGTTTTCACAACCATGCTTATTTTACTGTTGGTTGTATTTGGTATCCGCAGTTATCCTGAAATTGGTGTAGATTTGAATCCTGATGTTGATTTACCAATTGTCAGCGTGCGTGTTACCTATGATGGCGCCTCTCCAGAGGAGATGGAAACGCTTATTACTAAGCCTATAGAGAACCGTGTAAGCCAGGTGGCTGGCATAAAGACATTATCCTCCACAGTTTTGGAGGGCTACAGTGAAACGGTTTTAGAGTTTAATTTAGGTGTAAATCCTCAGAATATGGCTAGTGAGGTGCGCGAAAAGGTAGCAAGTGTGCGTCGTCGTCTTCCTGATGATATTAATGAGCCAGTAGTACAGACTGTTGACCTAAGTGCCCGTTCTATCGTTGCCTATACGTTTTCCTCAGACGCTCGCAGTCGTAGTGAAATCAGACGCTTTGTTCAGGATGCAGTTAAGGATGAGCTACAGATGGTCGATGGCGTATCTGAGGTTAATGTTTATGGTGCTAGTCAGCGTGCTATTCGTATTGTTCTTAAGCCTGAAAAGCTTGCGGAATATGGTATTAGCTATAATGATGTACGTAACAAGATTAATGCTAATAACTATAACACTCCAGGTGGTAAGGCTAAAAATAAGAGCATGGAAATTACCGTCCGTACAGTAGGTAAGTATGACACTATCAATGATATAAAGCAGGTTGTAGTTGCCAATAAGGGCGGAAAATCTGTATATATTACGGATGTGGCAGATGTTTATGATGGTTGGGAGGATGAGGACACATATGGCAGTGCTAATGGTAAGCCCTCTGTGTTGGTCTTTGTAAGTAAGCAGTCAAAAACTAATACCGTAGATGTTACAGATGGTGTAAATGAAAAAATGGCAGAGCTGCAGGATACAGTAATTCCTGCAGATATCAAGGTGGAAAAAATTCGTGACCAGTCTAAATACATTCGCGATAATATTGCAGATGTATGGAATGCAATTTTGTTTGGTGGTTTTCTGGCATTGTTAATTACCTATCTGTTCTTACGTAATCTGAGGGCTACTATTATTGGTGGCTTATGTATTCCTACAGCAGTAATTGCTACCTTCTTTATGATGAAGGCTATGGACTTTACTCTTAATAATATGTCCCTTATGGCGCTGAGTCTGGCAGTAGGTATTTTGATTGATGATGCTATTGTAGTTATTGAAAATATTTTCCGTCATATTGAGATGGGTGAAACTCCCTTTGTAGCAGCTCGTAAGGCTACTGAGGAGTTGACGCTGGCTATTTTGGCAACATCCTTAGCATTAATGGCCGTGTTTGTGCCTATAGGCAATATGGGTGAAATTATAGGCCAGTTTTTTAAGCAGTTTGGTTTGATGGTTGCCTTTGCTATTGCCTTTTCAACCATTGTTGCCTTTACGCTGACACCAATGGTATCTGCTTATTGGCTTGATGATGGCAGTGGCAGCTTGGATAGCTCTAGGGGACGCAATAAATACGTACAAATTGTTCTGGATAAATTCGAAGCTGGCTTTCAAAATGTACGTG
>USBG01000095.1 GCA_900552855.1 uncultured Phascolarctobacterium sp.
TGTGAGCTCTAGAGATAGAAAAAAAGGGGTTAAGGTTGAAAAGAAAGAAAAGAAAACTAAAAGTAATAATAATGAAAGTAAAAGCAAAAGTAAAAAGAAAATTAAGGTAAATATCAAGCCTACTCGTAGTAGAGATAATAGAGAAAAGAAAAAAAGTATTGGTGATAAAAAAGGTATTGGCAAAAAAGCACTTACTATTATATTAGGACTTGCTATATTTGGTGTCTTTGCTGCGATGGCTTTTATGATTTATATTGTTATAAGTACTGGTAATTTTGATCCAGAAGCATTAAAAAATCAAGATCAAACAGTAGTTTATGATAAAGATGGTAATATATTTGCTACTTTAGGTGCAGAAAAAAGAGAATCTGTAGAATATGATGAATTACCTCAAGTATTAATTGATGCTTTAATTGCTACTGAGGACTCTAGATTCTATGAACATAATGGTGTTGATATGGCTAGATTCTTAAAAGCAACTGCTCTTAATTTAATGGGTAAAGATGATGCTGGTGGTGCTTCTACTTTAACAATGCAAACGGTTAAAAATAATTTAACAAAGAAAGATAGTAAAGAAAATAATAAAATTAAAAAAATAATTAGAAAATTTCAAGATGTTTATTTATCCGTATTCTTTATGGAAAAGAAATATAGTAAAAATGAAATATTAGAAATGTATGTTAATGATAGCTGTTTAGGTGGAAGAATATATGGTGTTGGAGAAGCAAGTAAATATTACTTTGGTAAAACTGTTTCTGAACTTAGTTTACCAGAAGCTTCACTACTTGCTGGTATGTATCAAGCTCCTAATAAATATGATCCATATAAACATCCAGAAGCTGCTGAAAAAAGAAGAAATACTGTTCTTACTCTTATGGTAAGACATGGTTATATTACTGAGGAAGAAAAAAATATGGCTACTGATGTTAGTATTGAAAGTATGCTAGCAGGTGGTTCTGGTCTTGGAGAATATGAAGGTTACTTAGATACAGTTATTCAAGAAGTAAAAGATAAAACTGGTGATGATCCTTCATTAGTATCAATGAAAATATATACTGCTCTAGATAGAAGTGTTCAAGATGGTATTAATAAAGTACTTAGTGGTGAGGATCATACTTGGGCTGATGATTCAGTACAAGCAGGTATTGCTATTACTAATGTTAATGATGGTACAATCGTTGCTATTGGTGCTGGTAGAAATAGAACTGCTGGTGACTGGAACTATGCTACTCAAGCTTTAAGACAACCAGGAAGTACCGCTAAACCAATATTTGATTATGGTCCTGGTTTTGAATATAATGATTTTTCTACTTATACTCTATTTAATGATGAGCCTTGGACTTATACTAATGGACCAGAAATAGGAAACTGGGATGGTTCTTATCAAGGATTAATTACATTAAGACAAGCTCTTAGTGTATCAAGAAATATTCCGGCGTTAAAAGCTTTTCAACAAGTAGATAAGAAGAATATTGTTACATTTGTTAATGGTTTAGGAATTGATGTTGCATATAGTACTAAATCAGAAAACTATAAGAAAAATGAAAATAATGGTTCAGATAATTTAATTAATGAAGCATATTCTATTGGTGGTATGTCATATGGTGTAACACCTCTTGATATGGCTGAAGCTTATGCTGCATTTGCAAATGGTGGATATCATATTGAAACTCATGCTGTTACTAAAATAGAATATCGTTCTTCTGGTAAAACAGTTGATTTTAGTGTTGATAAAGAAAAAGTAATGGCAGACTCTACTGCTTACTTAATGAATAATGTTTTACAATATGCTGTTGAACATGGATTTAATGGTGGTGCTAGAATATATGGCTCTACTGTTGCTGCTAAAACTGGTACCTCTAACCTATCAGATGATGTATGTAGAGCAAAGGGAATTCCTATAGGATCAGTAAATGACTTATGGACTGTAGCTTATACTCCTGAATATTCAGTTGCTTTATGGTATGGTTATGAAAAAGTTGATAAAGATCACTATTTAGGTGGTGCTAGTGCTCCTAAAGATGCTGTTATGCGTTCTGTTATGAAATATGTACCAAAAACTACTAAGACTTGGGAAATGCCTTCTTCAGTAGTAGCGGTTACTGTTGAAAAAGAAACATGGCCTGCTAAACTACCTAGTGAATATACTCCTGATGATATGAAAATAACAGAATATTTTAAAAAAGGTACTCAACCTACTGAAATATCTGAAAGATATGCTAAATTACCTGATGTTACTAATTTAAATAGTTCTAAAACTATTGGAGGATATAAATTAACTTGGAATTGGAAAAAACCTGATGTATTAGATGATTCTTATTTAAGTAAATACTTTAGTCAATCAGTATTTGGTAAACAATCTGGTAGTTATTTACAAGCTAGAATTAATTATAATAATAATACTCTAGGTGGTATTGGTTTTGGTATATATGTTAAAAATAACTCTGGTAGTTTAGAGAGAATAGCCTTTACTACTGATAATGAATATGTGTATGTTCCTAGTGATGCTGGTACTTCTCATGTAATTGTTAAAGCTGAATATAAATCATTTAAATCTAATGCTAGTAATGGTACTGAGATATCTGTTAAAAGTGATGGTTCTATAATTAGTAGTGGACTTAACATCTCTTTAAAAGGAAAGTCTGAATTAGAGGTTCCAAAAGCTGATTATAGCGATCCTGGGGTAACTGCTACTTATAATGGTAAAGATGTTACTACAAGTGCAAATATTACTTATGAAGTTAATGGTAATACTTATAATAGTAAATCTGATTTAGATACTGCGATTAATAGATTAGATACTGGAAGATATTCTATTAAATATATAGTTACTTATAGAGGTGAAACAGACAATTTAATTAGAACAATAACAATAAAATAGAGAGAATTGCTTCTCTCTATTTTCTTATATATTTATAATAATAATCTGAACTTTTCTTTAATTCTTTATTGAAATTATATTTTTCAAAAATTATCTATCAATTTTACATAAATTTTGTAAAAGATTTGGATGTGTGATTGCTCAATTTGTGAAATAAAATTGAATTTGTGTTATAATAGTACAAAGACTTTGGTAAGCATGGTGCTTACTTTTTTATAAAGGAGTAATTCTAATGCGTATTGTTATTGCTGGAGCAGGCAAGCTGGGTTATAGTATTGCACAGCTATTGGCTGAAGATCAGTTTGACGTTGTTGTAGTAGAAAAAGATCCTAAGAGAAAGGATGTTGTACAGTCATCTCTTGATGTTTTGACTATAGAGGGAAACTCTTGTAGTCCTACTACATTTAATGATCCGGATGTTCGTGATGCTGATGTACTTATTGCTTGTACAGATAGTGATGAAGTAAATATGGTTACATGCCTGATGGCCAAGTTAAATGGTATCAAACATACTGTTGCACGTATTCGTAACGTCGATTATACTATCTATGCTTCGGAAATGCTTAATGAAAATCTAAAAATAGATCTTGTTATTAATCCCGAGCGTATTACGGCAGTTGAAATTGACCACATACTTATGACACCTTCTGCTCTCAATGTAGATGAGTTTGCTGATGGCCGTGTTCGCATGTTTGAAGCGAAGGTATTGGAAACATGTCCTTATGTTAATATTCCTTTAAGGGATTTACAAATTCCACCAGATATTCTTATTGCGATGATTTTTAGACGTAATAAAATGATTATTCCGCGTGGTAATGATTATATCCAACCGGGAGATAACGTATACTTTGTTGGACAAAATGAAGCTATAAAGGGTTTTGAAACTCGTTTTTCTAGCACATATGAAAAGCTAGAAAGAGTTTTAATTATAGGTGCTGGCCGTACAGGTCGTTTCTTGGCACCTCTGCTTGAAAAGCAGGGTATTCAGGTTAAGGTAATCGAAAAGAATAAAGAGCGTTGCCAAATGCTTGCGTCAAAGCTTGATAGAGGCTTAGTTCTTTGTGGTGATGGTACCGATATTGACCTGCTTTCTGAAGAGGGAATTTCAGAGTCCGATGTTGTTATTTGTCTGACTGAAGATGATAAGCTGAACCTTTTGTTAGCGCAGCTTGCTAAGCATCTTGGTACTAAGAAAACTATTGTACGTGTAGCACGTAATGAATATATAGAGCTGATGGAGAAGGTAGGCGTTGATATTGTATTGTCCTCACGTCTTTTGAGTGCAGGCGAGGTATTGCGCTTTGTTCGTAAGGGCGGTATTGTTTCCGTATCCTTGCTTGAGGGTGCACAGGCAGAGGCTTTGGAGATTATTGTTGGCAAGAACAGTGATGTTGATGGCAAGGCTTTACGCGATATTAATTTGCCAAAAGAAAGCCTGATGTGTGCCATAGTTCGTGGTAATGATGCCTATATTCCTAATGGTAATACAGTGCTTAAGGCTAATGACAGAATTATACTTTTCATTAAGAGTGAATTTGCTAAGAAAACATTGCCGATGTTTGAGGGCAGAGATAAGCTATGGATTCAAGACTTGTAATGAGGTTGCTGGGAAAGCTGCTCAAAGCTTTTTCAGCTGTACTTATTTTACCTCTAATAATTGCACTTATATATGACAGAGAATATGTTTGGCTATTTGCAGCAACTTTTTCCGTTTCTTCGCTTTTATCTATAATTTTAATTAGTAATGGTAACGATAAACCAAGGCAAAGATTACGCGTAAGAGAGGCTATTGCAGTAGTTGGTTGTGGTTGGATAATGGTGTGTCTAATGGGTGCACTACCATATCTATTTTTTAACCCAGCTGATCCTATTGCAGCTGTTTTTGAAAGTGTTTCTGGATTTACAACTACAGGTGTAACTACTGCAAACTCATTTAATGATTTTCCACCAAGTATTTTGGTTTGGCGTGGTCTGACTCATTGGACTGGTGGTATTGGCGTTATTATGCTTTTTATAGTTATCATGCCACAAATGAACAGTGGTACCAGTTACCTTTTTAATGCAGAGCTGCCAGGTGCTGTAGCGGAGCGAACGCTGCCTAAAATTAAGGAATCAGCAATGCTTATTTTAGGCATTTATTTTTCTTTGACTGTTTTAGAGTTTATTCTTTTGAGTATTGTTGGAGTTCCAACCTATCAGGCTCTTAATCTTACCCTAGCAACAGTGGCGACAGGTGGTTTTTCCTATTTTCACGATAGCCTTATTTCCTTTAATTCTATTGCAGTGGAGGCTATTGCCATTATCTTTATGCTGATTGCTAGTATGAACTTTTCATTATATTATAAGATTTGGCGTGGTGATTGGCAGGCATTTCGTGATGATATGGAGCATCGCTACTATTTGCTCATTTTGAGTGTAGCAGCTATTTTGATGTTCTGTAATTTGTACTTTACCGGTTTTTTGGATTTAGAGAATAGCATCCGTCATAGTATCTTTCAAGCTGTGTCTATAGGCAGTACTACTGGCTTTGCTTCTGATGATTTCAATAATTGGCCAAGCTTTAGTAGATATGTACTTTTGATGCTGATGTTTATTGGTGGCTGTAGTGGCTCAACCGCAGGCGGTCTAAAAATTTCTCGTTTAGTGATTTTGTGTAAGGCTAGCTGGGCCGAGCTACTGCGTATTCTTCATCCAAAAATCGTATATTCTGTAAAAATGGGTAATAAGGTTATTGACCCTATTATAGTAGGCAATATCACTAGATTTTTCTTTTTATACATTTTGGTATTTATGGTGCTAACCATAGCAATTTCCCTATCTGGATTGTCGATAATGGATTCTATGGGTCTTATAGCAGCATGTATGAGCAGTGTTGGACCTGCTTTTGGTATTGTAGGACCTACATCGACTTATGCAGAGCTGTCTAATTGGGCACGTTTTATTGGTATTTGTGCTATGTTATTAGGACGTTTAGAAATTTTTACATTACTTGCTATTATGCGTCCTGATTTTTGGCGTAATAAACAAAATTGGTAATGCTTGGAGGATTGTGAATGAATACAGAGGTTATTAGCTATCTTTTAAGCAAAGTGTGCATAGGTATGGCCATTGCTATGATTGCACCCTTACTAATGTCAGTTTTTTACGGGGAAAGCTGTTTTGAGGATTATATTCTAGCCATTGGTCTGACCTTGATTATTTCTTCTGTGTTTAATTGGTATGGTAGAAATGCTGATTGCAAAAACATTTCAGTTAGAGAGGGCATAGGAACCGTATTTTTTTCATGGCTGATTGCCGCTGGTATTGCAGCATTTCCTTTTACTATGATGGGGCTGCTAGACCCTGCTTCTGCATACTTTGAAACGATGTCCGGATTGACTACTACAGGCGCAACTGCCATGAGAGATTTAGAAATTTTACCCAAAAGCATTCTCTTTTGGCGTAGCGTTACTCACTGGATTGGTGGTATAGGAATTATAGTTTTATTCGTAGCTTTATTGCCTCAAATTGCTGGTAGTGCAGTTTATTTATTTAATGCCGAGGTAACAGGTTTTTCTACTAGTAGAATTTTGCCACGTATTCGTAATACTGCAGTTGCGTTATT
>USBG01000096.1 GCA_900552855.1 uncultured Phascolarctobacterium sp.
GTGAGTTGAATATTCAATATGTAATGTGGATTTAAGATTAGGAGGAAATTGTTATGGATATTATGTACAATGTTTTGTATTTTGTGGCTAAGGTAATGTTTTCGGCAATGTTTATTCTTGTGTGTCAAGCAAAAGAGCTTTTGGCAGACTATATGGACCTTAAGGTATATACCGTGTTTGGTCGTGATATTACAGTATTACACTTTTATTACTTCTTTTTAGCAGGTTTTGGTTCATTGTTATTTGACCTGGTAGTTGCGGCGTTATAGGAGGGATTTGTTATGAAAAAAAGAGTTGTTCACATTGAAGAAATAAGAGAAGCTGATAAGTACGAATATAAGCGTACTGTTTGTGAAACCCATGATGAAGTTATCGAGAAAGATGTTAAGGATATGGATATTTTCGAGATTTTGATGCGTAAGATGGAAAGTCATGACGAAGGCTTTGATTATGATATTGAGGACGATGAAGAGTACTACTACAGCGACAACGAAAAGTACGATGAAGATGACTACATGTGCGGTGATGAATTAGACGATGATGAAGAGGAGGATGAGGAGGACGAATACTATCGTCTGAACAATACCCTTCCTAACTAAAGGCTTTCAATTTAACAACAAAAAAACTCCTAAAGCAGACTTAATGGTTTTACACCAAACAAGTTTACTTTAGGAGTTATATTTTTATTGAATTCTTTTTAGCATTATCTTTGCTAGGAGTAGTCCGGCAATGCCGGTTACCAGCTGAGGTACGCTCATACCAAAGAGGATGGTTTTTATTACTACAGGATGGTGAATTCCCATAACCTGCAGAGCCATATAGGCAGTACCCACCATTATGATAGCCTTAGCAAGGGCTGGTAAAACATAAACCAGCTTACTTTCTAAAAGCTTACTATAAAGCAGCAAATAGAGCAGATTGCCAATAGCTACTACAGGAATAAGGATTGGCAAAAGCAGCTGGCCTTGCATATAGGCTGTCATAGGCAGCATACAGCACAGTAGCATGGCAGTTCTTTTACTGCTTTGGTGATGGGTAATTATCAGCATCATATGGACTAAGCTGCCGATAATGAAGGTGCTTACTATGGGTGGTAGGGGCAGGACCAGACGAATGGATTGGAGCACCAACGCCAAGGCAATCAACAAAGCTCCCCTTACCATATTTTTGTTATTCATTATTTTTCAGGGCACTCCTGAGCAACAAATCCGCGATAAGCTGCTTGCAGGCGCTTTACAATTTGACCAGGCTTGCCATCTGCAACAAAGCCACGATCAATTTTGGTAACAGGCATAAACTCGCAACGAGGACCGCACAGGAAGGCTTCCTCTGCCTTAAGGGCAAATTCCTTAGTGAAGGGGCGTTCCATCATTTGTAGGTCCATATCAGGAGCCAGACGTTCCTTCAAGAGACGACGGGTAATATTTTTATGAATCATATTGTTTTCAGGATGAGTCCACAAAATACCGTCTTTGTAGATTACAAAGCTAGACTCGGTGCTTTCGGTAATTTTGTCCTCACGAACAAAGAGTGCATCAAAAGCGTTGCTGATGAAGGCCTTTTGACGAGCCATAACCTCGGGCATACGGTTTAAGGAGTTCAGGTCGCAGTGCTGCCAGCGCAGGTCCTCTTCAGTAATTACGTTAACGCCCTTTTCGCGCTTTTCTTCTAAAGCGTCGCGGTCAACAGGAACGGCATACATGGTCAGATGAGGAATGCTCATTTCCGGGAAGGACAGGCTGTAGGCGCCGCTACCACGGGTAATTTGAGTATAGATTTCGCCATTTACCATACCGGTTGCTTCAATAAGTCTTTCATGGAATTCAACCAGCTCTTCAATCATGTATACGCCAGGAATTTTAGCAGCAATTACAGAGTCAAAAAGGTTATTCATGTGGGGGAGCAGTGCAAAGCAGCGTCCGTTGTACACAGGAACAATCTCAAAAACGCCATCGCCAAAGTTATGTCCTCTATCATTTACATCTACAAAAGCCTCAGCTTCGGGCATAATTTCACCGTCAATCAAGACTAATCTTTCCTTATTTTCGTTCATGTTGATTCCTCCATAAATAATAAACTCATTCTGAATAAACAGAATGGGGAATAAATAGATTTGTGAATTATTTGCAAAGGGGTATTTCTTCTCCTGCAAAATATTGTATAATATACTCACGGAAAATATTATACAACATTTTTCCTGTTTTGTCTTTACTGAGCCGCAGCTCATTCTGCGGCTTTTACTTTTTAATATAGATAAAGGAGCTAGCTATGACACATTTACCTACAATTATTAGTGACCTGTCCATGATTTTGTTGGTGGCAGGTATAACAACAATTCTCTTTAAAAAGCTGCATCAGCCTCTTGTTTTAGGCTATATTATTGCAGGCTTTATAACTGGTCCTAACTGTCAGCTTTTTCCAACAGTAATGGATTCAGCAAATATTTCCACATGGTCTGAGATTGGCGTAATATTTTTAATGTTTGCATTAGGCTTAGAGTTTAGTTTTTATAAGCTTAAGAGTGTTGGCAGTACCGCCTTTATTGCCAGTGCTGTGGCCATTGGTGGCATGATTGTCGTTGGCTATTTTTGTGGTAATCTTTTAGGCTGGAGTCATATGAACAGTCTTTTCTTAGGCGGTATGCTGTCCATGTCTTCCACTGCTATTATTATTAAGGCCTTTGATGATATGAAGCTGAAGGAGGAGCGCTTTGCACAGCTGGTTTTAGGCATGCTGATTATTGAGGATATTGCCGGTATCGTAATGCTGGTAATTTTGTCCACCTTGGGTGCTGCCAGCAGTGGCATTTCTACTGAGGCACTTTTTGCCAGTGTAGGTAAGCTTGTTTTTTGTATTATTTTGTGGTTTGTACTTGGTATGTACCTTATTCCTACATTTTTCAAGAAAACCAAAAGCATTATGAATGACGAAACCCTGGTTGTTGCTTCCATAGGCTTGTGCCTGGGCATGGTTGTATTGGCATCTCACATGGGCTTTTCCTCCGCCTTGGGTGCCTTCATTATGGGTTCCTTAATTGCTGAGGCTCCTAATGCTGATAGGATAGAGCATCTGGTAAAGCCTGTAAAAGATTTGTTTGGCGCTGTGTTCTTCGTATCCGTTGGTATGCTTGTTAATCCGTCTGTACTGGTGGAGTACGCTGCTCCTATTGCTATTTTAGTAGTTGTAACTATCGTAGGTCAGGTTACAATGTCCACCATTGGCTTTTTATCTGCTGGCCAGGATTTGCATACTGCAGTACGTTGTGGCTGCAGCTTGTGCCAGATTGGCGAATTTTCCTTCATTATCGCATCTTTGGGAACAAGCCTAAATGTAACCAGTGACTTTTTATACCCAATTATCGTTGCTGTTTCTGTAATTACAACCTTTACCACACCGTTTTTAGTTATGTCATCTGAAGGAGTGTATAATACCTTAAATAAGATATTGCCTAAGAAGCTGCTTACATGGCTGGAGCGTTACACTGAGAAGGAAGAAAAGGTTTCTGATGAAGGCGATTGGAAAAAGCTAATTAACAGCTACATAATCCGTATGGCTATTTATTTTACCCTTCTGACAGCAATTTTGGTAGGTGCCAAATATCACCTGCTGCCTTATCTGGAAGGATTGGGCTTAAAATCCAGTGAATACATTACTGGTGCAGCAACCTTAGTTGTGATGTCTCCTATTTTGCGTGCTGTGTTAGTCAATAGAGCTGGTAATGCAGAGCTTTTTGGTGCCTTGTGGTTTAAGCGCCGCTCCAACCATTTACCTTTGCTGCTGCTGATTGCAGGTAAGTTTGTTTTAGCAGGTGGCTTCCTCCACGCTATTTTTTCTGATATTATGGGCTTCCATAGAGTATTATGCTTTGTGGCTATGGCTGCCGCTGTATACTTTATTTCATCTAGCGACTGGCTGATGGGCGAGTATTTGCGCATAGAGTCTCGCTTCTTAGTAAATATGAATGAAAAGCATATGCGTAAGCACTATGAGGCTATGAATGGCGAAGCTGCAGACAGTAAAATTTCTTGGTTTGACCAGGATTTGCAGCTAGCACGTTATACCGTCAAGGATGATTCTAAGCTTATTGGTATGAATATGATAGAAATGGCCTTTCGCCAGCATTTTGGCTGTAATATTTTGCAAATTACCAAGGGCGACCACAGCGTGGATATGCCTGGTGGTAAGCAGGTCTTAGAGCGTGGCTCCAGCATCCTTGTAATTGGTACTAAGGAGCAGTTAAACTCCCTGCAGGCAGGTA
Source organism: uncultured Phascolarctobacterium sp. (assembly GCA_900552855.1). Lineage (GTDB taxonomy): Bacteria > Bacillota > Negativicutes > Acidaminococcales > Acidaminococcaceae > Phascolarctobacterium_A. The sequence goes on from USBG01000096.1 coordinate 4,259, forward strand.
TCGGTCACTTCAAGCTTGGTATAGAACGTGTCAAAGAAGCTGTAAGCCTGCGTCAATTTATGTTAGAGCAAACTGATTCTGATAAAAATGCTGCTGACAACTTCCTTTCCTGTGCTATCACCATTGATAAGCACACAGGACTTTTAGGACAAACAATAAAAGCGGCAGATTTGCGCAATCGTTGGCATTGCCTAGTAATTGGCTTAGAAAGAGGAGATTACACATTTACCAATCCCAATGTGTCCCTAGTGTTTGAAAAGGGCGATTTGCTGTGGGTATTAGGTAAGCAGGAAATGATTAACATATTGATTAGAGAAGAAATTCTGTAAAATTTAATAGAGTGAAAAATAAACAGCTTAGGTAACATAAAGTTATCTAAGCTGTTTTTAAGATTGTATTTGTTAAATTTAGGTATTTACTTGGAAAAAACGCAAAAAATAACAAATAGCCGAAGGGCGACCGTTTGTGACGGCACCTTTCTAATTCAATTGTACATCGTATAGATATTATTCGCAAGTGAGAAATCACTTGCTTTTTTTGTAGGTGGAGGCAGGTCGGCAGAAAGGATAATAGTAGTGAAAGAAGAACTGACTGCCGATATTATGCGTAAAATGCTGCCGTATTTAGATAATGCACAAATGGAAAAGCTTAAAGAAATTTTGCAGCATTCATTTTATGGATTAAAAATAGAGCGTACAGAAGAAAATAAAATTGCTGATGAATTGGTTTCAAATTTTGATTTGTTGAGTTCATTTATCTCGTCAAAGCGTGTAGAAGGCTGCAGTGAAAAGACTTTGCACTATTACGAGATTACTATAAACAAAGCCATAGGAATTATGCAAAAGCATGTTACTCGTGTACAGACGGATGATTTGCGCAAATATCTTTCGGACTATCAAAAGATAAATAATTGCAGCAAGTCTAATATAGACAACATCCGTAGAATTTTATCTAGCTTTTACTCTTGGCTAGAAGATGAAAATTATATTTTAAAAAGTCCTGTAAGGCGCATTCATAAGATAAGAACAGATAAAGTAGTTAAGGAAACATATACAGATGAAGCATTGGAAACATTAAGGGATAATTGTACTTCTTTACGTGATTTGGCTCTGATTGATTTGTTGGCTTCCACAGGTATGCGTGTTGGTGAGTTGGTACGATTAAATATAGCGGATATAGATTTTGAAAATAGAGAATGTATTGTGTTTGGCAAAGGCAGTAAGGAACGTCCTGTTTATTTTGATGCCAGAACTAAAATACATTTAAAGAATTACTTGGCAAGCAGGACTGACGATAATCCTGCTTTATTTGTGTCTTTGCTTAGTCCTTTTAAAAGATTGGAGGTTAGTGGTGTTGAAATTCGTTTGCGCAAGCTAGGTCGTTCGCTTGGTATTGAAAAGGTACATCCGCATAAGTTTAGAAGAACGCTGGCAACAAGAGCTATTGATAAAGGGATGCCAATTGAACAGGTACAGCATTTGCTTGGACACACAAAAATTGATACAACAATGGAATATGCAATGGTAAATCAACATAATGTTAAGATTTCACATAGAAGATTTATAAGTTAATGTTATATAGTTTTGCAATAGTTTGTATAGAGGACTTCAATTCACGGTTTATAGAGATGTTTGGTGACATAAATAATGAGGTATTGATGTCTGATATTTGCAGCATAATAACCGATGGAACTCATCAGTCGCCTCAATTTGTAGATAAAGGTATACCATTTTTATTTGTATCTAATATCTCAAATAATGAAATATCGTATGTTTCAGATAAGTATATAAGTGAAGAAACATACAAAGAACTATACAGAAGAACTCCTATTGAAATAGGTGATATTATCCTGTCTACAGTTGGTTCGTATGGGCATCCAGCAATAGTAAAACAAGATACAAAATTCTTGTTTCAGAGACATATTGCATACCTAAAGTTAAAAAAGAATCTAGTAAATAGCACCTACATACATTCTGCTATTTTGAGCAATCATGTAAAAATTCAAATAGAAAGAAAAGTAAAGGGAATTGCACAGAAAACTTTAAATTTGTCTGAAATAAAAAATATATCAATACCACTGCCTCCAATCGACCTACAAAACCAATTTGCCGACTTCGTCGAGCGGACAAACA
>USBG01000097.1 GCA_900552855.1 uncultured Phascolarctobacterium sp.
CAGCAGCTTACGCTTACGGCTAATATCACCGCCATAGCATTTTGCCAAAACATCCTTACGCATAGCACGAACATTTTCACGAGCAACAATCTTATTACCAATAGCTGCTTGAACAGGAATTTCAAACATTTGGCGAGGAATCAGACTGCGCAGCTTTTCTACCAGCTGACGACCACGAACAGAAGCACTATCCTTGTGTACGATCGCAGACAAAGCATCCACAGGGTCACCATTTAACAGGATATCAAGCTTAACCAGATTAGAATAACGATATCCGGACAGCTCGTAGTCCAAGGAAGCATAGCCACGAGTTGCAGATTTCAGACGGTCAAAATAGTCATAAATAATCTCGCTCAAAGGCAACGCATAGTGAATCATTACACGAGTATCATCAAGATAGGTCATATTATCATACTCACCACGTTTTTCCTGGCTCAGCTCCATAACTGCACCAACATAATCCTTAGGTACGATAATGGTAGCAGCCACAAAAGGCTCCTCTACATGGTCAATAACAGTAGGATCAGGGAACAGGGACGGATTATCCACCATCTCCACATCACCATTGGTACGGAACACCTGATAAATAACGTTAGGCGCAGTGGTAATCAGGCTCAGATTATATTCACGCTCCAAGCGCTCCTTGATAACGTCCATATGCAGCAATCCCAAAAAACCGCAACGGAAGCCAAAGCCTAAAGCATTAGAGGTTTCAGGCTCAAACACCAAGGAAGCGTCATTCAGCTGCAGCTTTTCCAACGCATCACGCAAATTATCATAATCAGAGTTTTCTACAGGATAAAGACCGCAGTAAACCATAGGAGTAGCCTTGCGATAGCCGGATAAAGGCTTATCAGCAGGATTTGCTACGCCAGTAACAGTGTCACCAACACGAGCATCACGTACATTTTTAATAGAAGCAGCAAAGAAACCTACATGACCTGCATCTAAGGAGTCAACACTTACAATACCAGGCTTAAAGTAACCAACCTCGGTTACCTCAAACTCTGCACCAGTTGCCATCATGCGAATTTTCATGCCCTTGCGCAGGCAGCCCTCCATAACACGGACATACAGCACAACGCCTTTATAGGCATCAAATTTAGAGTCAAACACCAACGCCTTTAAGGGTGCCTCTTCAGGACCGTTAGGAGCGGGTACACGCTCTACAATAGCCTCTAAAACATCTTCAATGCCAATGCCGGTTTTAGCACTGCATAAAATAGCATCAGAAGCATCAATGCCTATAACGTCCTCAATCTCACGCTTAACGTGCTCGGGATCTGCACTAGGCAGGTCAATTTTGTTAATAACGGGAATAATTTCCAAATCATTGTCCAAAGCAAGATATACATTGGCCAAGGTTTGCGCTTCAATACCCTGAGTAGCGTCAATTACCAGCAGCGCACCCTCGCACGCAGCCAAAGCGCGAGAAACCTCATAGGTAAAGTCAACGTGACCAGGGGTATCAATAAAGTTCAGCATATAATCCTGGCCATCACGAGCATGATAAATGCTACGAACAGCCTGAGCCTTAATAGTAATACCGCGCTCGCGCTCCAAATCCATGGAGTCACAAATCTGCTCCTCCATCTCACGCTTGGTCAAGGTGCCTGTATATTCAATAAGCCTATCAGCCAGAGTAGATTTGCCATGGTCAATGTGGGCGATAATAGAAAAGTTACGAATTTTTTTCTGCTCCATCATAAGCTCCTTTTTCAATAAAATTTATCAGTACTATTTATTATAGCATTTACTGTCCAATACTTGCAATAAGCTAAACACCGCTATCTTTGCTCTGCAAAAAACTTTTTACATAATTTAGATTACAACGGGACCTTTTACATCCCAAAAAATCCTATTCATCAGGTTTTTGCAGATATTTTCACTTATATTAAAGAAAATTGCGGAAACCCCTTGCACAATCACGCCACACGTGGTAGAATATTCGAGTACAAGAAAATTCAGGAGGTGAAATTCGTTGCCGAACATTAAATCTTCCGTACGCAGTGTAAAAACCGACGCAGAACGTCGTGCAAAAAATGGTCCGATTAAAGCAGCTCTCCGTAAAGCTTCTCGCAATGTTGTAGCTCTTACCGAAACCGGTGCTCAAGAAGACGCTCAAGCTAAATTAGCTGTTGCTTCCGGTTTGATCGATAAAGCAGCTCGCAAAGGTATTATCCACAAGAATGCTGCAGCTCGCAAAAAATCCAGACTTGCTAAAAAAGTTAACGCTATGGCATAATTTGCCCTTTGGCATTGATTTTACAAGTAACCTGCTCTTCGGAGCAGGTTTTTTGCATTTTATGGACAGGATGATAATATCCGACCACAATATAAATATAGAGACAGTTTGGCTTTCGCTTATCGTCTCTCCATATAGTGTTACCAAAGAAAAGCTGCTTTAATGCCGTGGCTTTTTATTATTGAGTGTAAAGATATAATAATTAAAAATCATTTTACTATGAAAACAGCCTCCCCTGCTCATGCAGAGGAGGCCTTCTTTATGTTACAGCTTTTTATAATCCTTATAGTCCATGGTTCCCTTAGGAATTTCCAAAACTACAGTAATGATAACGGTGCTATCAGTGGTTTTAGCAGCAGTGTGCAGATATTTAACCTCGCTGCCGTGCTCCAGATAATAATTAACCTCTTTAACTGCGCCATCATTGTTATTAGAGAAAGTAAAAAGCCTTTCAGTAGTATTTTCAGATGCAAACGCAGTGGTAGACATAACCAGCATCGCAGCCAAGGCAGCCAGCATAACCTTTATCTTTTTCATATAACGTCACCTACTCTTCCTTTTTGTTTTTATCCATAATACGCTCCAGCTCCTGCATAAAGTTCTTCACATCAGCAAACTGACGATAAACAGAAGCAAAGCGTACATAAGCAATCTGGTCAGTCTGCTCCAGATGCTTCATAACAATTTCACCAATCACAGAGCTATCAATCTCGTTTTCACCGCTCATACGCAGCTCACGCTCAATGCTGTCTGCAATCTCCTGAATTTTTTCATAGGAAACAGGACGTTTTTCAAAAGCCTTCAAAAGACCTGCCAAAAGCTTTTTAGAGTCAAATAATTCACGACGTCCGTCCTTCTTACTAACCACCAAAGGTGCTTCCTCATACTTTTCATAAGTAGTGAAACGACGACCACACTGCGGACACTCACGACGGCGACGAATGGAGCTGCCTTCCTCAACAGAACGGCTATCTACAACGCGGCTGTCCCGATAAGAACAAAACGGACACTTCATAATATTTTCCTCCTTAGTATTTTTAACATATATTATATGTGGGATACACCACTACATCATTTTATTAGTATTTTTTACATTATAGCATACACATTAATATTTTTCTACTACATATTGTGGTATATACATAAAATACTATATATGGTTTTGATAAGAGTGGGAGTTGGTAAAAACAAGAATATAATCTATAAAAAAATGGTAGAACCGCTAATCAGTTCTACCATTTTTTACTATTCAGCTCAATACATATAACTATAGCACGCCTAATACTCAACTAAAGCTCAATTTTCATAAGCATCTATAACACATATAGTTAGCTATTTTAGAAGCTCCATTGTACACCGCCATTGATTTGATATGTTTTCTCATAATCATTACCAAAGGAGGTTTCAACATCAATGTAAACATAGCTTGCTTCGTTTAGCTTAGTAGAATAACCAAAGCCAAGGTCGTACCAGGTGCCACCATGATCATAGCTTGCCTTAGCCCATTCACCACTAGTAGTGCCATCATTAGCAAATACATCCTGTTCACCAAGGAACTCATGCATTACGTCTGCTTTAAGATAAACAGTACTTCTAGCATCCACATCCTTACCAATACGGAAACCAGCACGTGCAATCAAGCTATTAAAGGCATCATTTCTGATTTGTGTTTGATCAGCGCCATCCATAGTAGTTACATAATCAGAGCCAGTAACATGTGCATATTGCAGCTGTGCCTGAGGCTCAAAATACCAGTTATTACCAATATCATTTTTCTTACCAAACTCTGCACTTACGCTGTAAACATTGTTGCCAAACTCGCCTGTAGCCTCGCCTGCACCAGACATAAACTCAAAATCGTTGGACAAATGGCCCCATTTAGCAACCAAATCTCTGTAATGGCCTTTTTCACCAATCCAGCTATCATACATCCATAAACCCTTACGATTTACTTCACCGGAACCGCTAACCTTGCTAAAGCTGCTGCTGCCATCCATATAGTCCATAGCAAAGCCAACTCTATGCTCGCCATCTTCCTTCAGCTGCTTAGCATCATAGCCAATTTCATACATGGTATTGCTGCTGCGGAACGCATCATCCTTGCCAATACGGTCATGACGCATACGTACCCAAATTCCTTCATCGCCGTCAATAAAGCGTGCTTCGCCCATACGCTTATTAAAACGGTCCATATAAACTGCGTTGCTGTAGTTAACCTTGGACAAATCAAGCACAGTACTGCCAGCATCAGACATATCCTCGCGTTCAACCTTAACAATTACCAGGTTATCAGCTTTGTCAATATCTTGACCAAACAAATCCTCTACACCTGCATTACCAGGTTTTTCAGCATTAAGTTCTTCACCGCCATTAAACTCAGTATTATACTGATTATCCTTTGCATAATCCTGACGCTCTACAAACAGCTTAGCATTAAAGAAACCGCCATTTTTACCACGTACAAAGGCTTTACCATCCTCTTGGTATGCAATTTTGTCGAGCTTGATACCCTCACCAACAGTAGCAAAACGCAAACCATTTTCTTGGCTTACACTTTCCAAACCATTAATAGTACCATTAACCTCTACATTAATAGTTGCATTACCATCCTTGATATAGAGCATATCACTATCATCACGGTTGACATTATCTAAGGACATGATAAATTTATTATTTTCGCCATTCATGCTTTGAATTGCAACAGCATTAGTACGACTGCTATTATTCTTCTCAGGAGTGAAATTTACCATATCAATAGTATTGTTGCCACCAGTAAAGCTTGTCAGCCAGCTTTGACCAGTAACGCTCCACATACCATTATTCATGGTAACATTAACCTTGCCTTCTTCTTTGATGGTATCACTAAATGCAGGAGCAAAGAAATCAACTGCACCCTTCTTATCAGCAGCAAAGTAATCATCTGCACGACCAATCCAAGAACCACCATTACCAAAATCCACGTTGGTAACACCATTATTGGCAGCCAAAATATTACCGTTAACAGCTAAAGAATTATCCTTAGCTTTATCACGATGAATATCAACCTGACCACCATAGCCAGCAACAATATCACCACTAATAAAGCTGCCTTTAACATCGGATGTATAGTTAATATCCACTTTACTAATATTATCTATCGGTTTAAGTGCAGTGCCATCATATTGCAGAGCTCTGCCACCTGCGGACACAGCAACACCAAGAGCATTTCCCTTAGCTGCATTAACATAATTTGCACCATTGCTTGCACTAATCTTAACGGCACCATTAATATTAACACCAGCTCCATCATGTGCCCAAACAGTAATTTCTCTGCCATCTTGATTTGCGCTAGCAAATTGAACATCAGTAGCAATGTTATTAACACCAGTACTACCAGCATCAATCTTAATAGCAGAATCCTTACCGGTTGCAAATACAGCATTAACTACGTTAACATCATTTTCAGTTCCATTTGATCCATGAGTAGAAGAAAGAATGGTATTATCGCCAACATTAGAAGTAATCTCTAAATTGCCTGCATTACCTACAAATACAGCGCCAGACAATCTATTGCCACCATCTTTTGCAACAAAAACAGCTTTACCACCATCTTGAACTTTAACAGCAGTTTCATTACCAAAGCCCTTATCAATTTTGCCTGCCTCAATAATATTAGTATTACCCTCTGCTCTAAAGTCACCCTTGTTAACAATATTTACAGCAACACTAGATTGCTTCTCATCACCCAAATCGTCTTGTCTGTAATTAGAAGAACTAAAATAGTTAACATCGCCTTTTACTAAAGCATGTAACTTGCCATCAATGTTAAAGGCATTTACTCCGCCTAAGATAGTATTAGTACCTTTAGTTTCTAAATTGAATTCATCTTTGACATCAATATTATAGTTTACAGATTCAAGCTTACCCTCAGCAACTAATTTATCAAAATAGTCCTTTAATGTTGAACAATTTTCTTTTTTTAACTCTTTCTCTGTATAAATTTCTCCCTTAGTTTTATCC
>USBG01000098.1 GCA_900552855.1 uncultured Phascolarctobacterium sp.
TGCTGAGGGATATTGTTCATATCTAAACCATTAGTATCTATTTCTACATTGCTTTTTACTTTTCTTTTTGATTGAAACAGGCCTTTAAACATAATATTCCAGCCTTTCGCAGGTTATTTTTCCGCCAAAAACGAAAATAAAGAAAAACTCAAAAAATAAATAATAGGCAGGCCCCCAAAATGGAGGCCGCCTTAATAATTATTTCTATCTGGTCTGACTATTATTCAATAGCGCCAACCGGGCAGCTAGCTGCGCAAGCGCCGCATTCTACGCAATCTTCACCGATTTCGTATTTGCCGTCAACTTCAGAAATTGCACCTACGGGGCAGGTTGCAGCACAGGTACCGCAGCCAACGCAGGTTTCTTTATCAATTTTCAATGCCATTTAGGAGCACCTCCTTTCACTGCCTATACACAATGGTAAGAACTAATTTATCATCAGACAGCTTTCGCTGTCTAACTACATATTTACGTACCTCTGCCTCAGCAAAGTCTTCCTCACTGTCGCGAGGTGGAAGCAGCACCTCTACCTCATAGGAAAAGCCTGCTGCCTCTAAACGTCTTGCAGCCTCAGCTAATGGCAATGCTAAAACATCCGGAGCCATTATACTTCCATTACTTCTTTTTCTTTATTAGCAGCAACGGTGTCAACTTCCTTCATCACCTTGTCGATGATTTTTTGAACTTGCTCTACGCCCTTCTTGGACTCGTCCTCAGTGATTTCTTTAGCTTTTTCTGCTTTTTTAATAGCATCATTAGCATCACGACGCAGGTTGCGGCATACAACACGATATTCTTCAGCTTTCTTGTGAACAACCTTAACCAGGTCTTTACGACGCTCTTCTGTCAGCTGAGGCAGGTTCAGACGAATGCAAACGCCATCGCTATTGGGGTTCAAGCCCAAATCGGACATTTGAATAGCCTTTTCAATAGCCTTCAGCATAGGTTTTTCCCAAGGTTGAATTACGATCATACGAGGCTCGGGAACGTTTACACTAGCTACTTGGTTAACAGGGGTGGGAGTACCATAGTAGTCTACCATAACCTTATCCAGCAAAGCCGGAGTTGCACGACCAGCACGAACGCTAGACAGGTCAACGCGCAGTGCGTCAACGGATTTGTGCATTTTACCTTCCATAGTGGTAATAATTTCTTGAACAGTTGCCATTATTTCATACCTCCTACCAGGGTACCAATCTTTTCGCCGGCAGCAGCACGGAGAATGTTACCCGGTTCATCAATATTAAATACTACGATAGGAATGTTATTATCCATGCACAGGCTGATTGCAGTGGAGTCCATTACGCTCAGCTGACGTTGGATAACCTCGATGTAAGCCAGCTCTTCAAACTTCTTAGCATCAGGATTTTTAGCAGGATCGCTGTCATATACGCCGTCAACGCCTTTTTTAGCCATCAGGATAGCGTCAGCTTCAATTTCAGCAGCACGCAGCGCAGCAGTTGTATCAGTGGAGAAATACGGATTGCCGGTACCAGCAGCAAAGATTACTACTCTAGCCTTCTCCATGTGACGGATTGCACGACGACGGATGTACGGCTCAGCAATCTGACGCATTTCAATAGCGGTTTGCACGCGGGTGGGAACCCCCAGGTTCTCTAAAGCATCCTGCAAAGCCAGAGAGTTAATTACAGTTGCCAGCATGCCCATATAGTCAGCAGTAGCACGGTCCATACCCTTGTTGGAGCCGCTTAAGCCACGCCAGAAGTTGCCCCCGCCATTAACGATAGCCACCTCAACACCGGTCTCTACAACGTCCTTAATTTGCTTAGCGAAAGCGTAGACAACGTCAGGATCAATGCCAAAACCCTTTTCGCCGGCCATAGCCTCGCCACTCAGTTTCAAAATAACACGTTTGAATTTATTCTCTGTCAATTTCATAACCTCCCTATACACATACTATATCCTATTTCCTATTCTACACGCAATTCAATTTTCCTTCTTTTTCTTTCGAAAAATATCAACGATATTGTTATTCTCTACTTCTTTCTCATTATCTCAACGCCGAGCAAAAATGCTGCTGCCATAGAGCATAATGTATGCATACGATGGTCCTTCAGCTCCAAATATGGTTTATGCAGCTGCTGCCATTTAGCAAAAAGCTCTAAGGATAAGCTTTGAAATGCCTGTGCACTAATTTTAAGCCTGCCTGCAAGCAAAGGAGCAGCCTCGTTTAAGCGATAATTCTTATCTGCTAGCATATCTACATAGCTATTAAGTACTTTTGCATCTGCTTCATTCCTTACCCCAACAGCAATACCAGACTGCAAACAACCAATCAGCACAGAAAGATAATAAAAAGCAAGGTCGTCACCAGCCTCCTTTGCCAGCTGCTTGTCCTGCAAAATTTTTAAAGCCTGTTTTTTGCCAAGCTCCTGCAGCTTTATCTCAGACATCTCCTTATCAACTAAGCCATGCTTTACAGCTATTTCTCTAAACTGCTGATAACAAATAAGCATAAACTCCTCAGGTGACTTTATAGCTTTATCATTAATAGAACCATTAGCCATATCTGCCAAATAAGCAGCATGTCCTTCAACAGCCCGCAGCATTTGAACGTTATCGGACAGCTTAGCATATTTTATAGCCTTGTTCAGGCAATCCTTGCAATAGTCTGTAAAGCCAAAAGCACCATAGGAAATATTAGAAAGCGCTACATAAATATCTGCTACATAAGGATAAAATTCTGCAGCATATCTTGTCATATTCTCTGTTGTTACATAGGCTTCAAAAATCTTAGCTCTTCTTAGAAGCTCTAATACGGTGACATTGATAGTACATGCATACTCCTGTTCTATCTTGCAGCTTTCATCCACCATATTGCCAAGATAAAGAATATATTTGCGTGCCCTCTCCTTCATCAATGCTAAAAAATATTCATCAAAGGATTGAGGTGTAGTAGAAAAGTGCTGAGCACAAAAAGCGCCTGCATTACAAAATGTGCTTTGCTCCCTATTGTTTCCATATTTCTCTACAACGTCAGAGCCCAGCATATACAAAACATAGCCATTTTGTAAGCAGCCATTGGCAGCACAAGCATAAGTAAAATAAGCATATAAAACAGCTAGCTCAGTGCCAGCCTTTTCATCAGGATGAAGCATAAAATGCTCGTTAAAATTTACCAGCTCATCCAGCCATTTCTCATACTGAGCAACTATGTAGTCGCCATTTTTCCTCTGCAGCTCCATAGAACCCTGTTCATTATCTACAATATTATTAAAAGCGTCTCTAATTAGCATAGTGACTTTAGATGTATCATAGCCCTTCATTGCAAAATCCTCCAGATTTTTTCATTATGTCTACACCATCTAAATTCTATACAAAGCTTATTTATCCTCTTCTGAATACAAAAATCCGCCCCAATAATGGAGCGGATTTCTGCTTTTATTCAGTTATAAAGTTTTACATTAATCTAGGAACTTATTTTTAGAAGCTAAAGGTCATGTCAGCCCAGATAGTTTTGTCAGTCTTGGAGCTGTCCATTTTACTTTCAGTGTCATAGTATGCTACGCCGCCTACCATGTTCTTAGCAAAGGTGTATTTAGCACCAACGCCATAGCCCTTGAAGCCTTCATTGTTGAAGGTATTAGCATCAGTGGTATGAGCTACATAGGTTTGACCGCCTTGGTCATAGTAGTTAGCCCACAGACCATAGGAGCCTACCTCAGCAGCCTCTGCACCCTTAAAGGATACACCTACAGTGTAGCCATCGTCATCGGTACCTGCAGTAAAGTTTTCATTGCTTGCATCACCCTTCAGGTACATGCCGTTTACACCAAAATCACCAAAGGAGAAATCAGCGCCAGCATACCAAATAGCGTTGTCCATATGCAGGTCAGGACCATCATTTTGGTACATATCCTTAAAGTTTACATAGCCACCCTTTACAGCAGCGTTATCACCAATTTTAGCCTTCAGTTCACCACCTGCAAAGTTGCCATAGGAGCCAGTTACATCATTGCCAATAACCTTAGTATCAGCATCAGTTGCCTTGCCAACAAAACCTTTCAGCTGAACCTTGTCACCATAGGAAACCTCTGCACCATCTACACGTGCATCATATACATTACCATCACCAAACAGTGCATTGTAACGACCTGCAGTTAAATCCAAACCGCCAACCTTACCTTCTACATAAGCACGTTGGAACTCAGTCTTTTCATTGCCTGCATTATCGGAAAAATCCTGGGTATTTTCCAGCATACCAGTTGCAGACCAGTCATCATTGATTTGTCCATTTACCCACAAACGAGTACGCAGATCATTTTCATAACCAGAGTAATCGCTATCGGAATAACGATAACGAACCTCACCGGTAACCTTTACATTATCAGATTTTTTCTCCAGGTTTGCTACACGCACACCCAAGGAATCCAGCTCTTCAGAAAATTCTGCAGCCAGCTTATCAACATCAGCACCCTTTGCCATAGCCTTAGCTACGATTTGTGCCATTTCGTAACGAGTCATCAGCTTGTCACCACCATAGGTGCCATCGGGGAAGCCGTCAATAACGCCTTCTGCAGCCAGTTGGTTTACAGAATCGTAAGCCCAGTGACCAGCAGGAACATCAGAAAAGGGATTTGCTGCATATGCGGAAGCAGTTACGCCAAGTGCCATTGCCATTGCGAGTACTAAAGATTTCTTCATAATTATTTCCTCCTTTAAGAAAACACATATAAGCTATTGTGGAAGCTATGCAGAAACCGCTCTCAATATAGTAATGAGTTGCCTTGTTTCCTCAACCATATAAGCAATCCTCTGCATCACTAACATTTGTTTAGCTTATGCTTGAATTCTAGCACAGGATTATTTTAATTGCAAATTTATAAATTCATTAGTATTAAAACTGAAATTCAAATACATTACTAAAATCATTGTTCAAGACATAATAAACTTTATTTTTTTCTGTAGAATATACAAATGAAACCCTAGTTGCCCACAAGTCTTTTTGAGAAACAGATTTTAATACTTTAAATGCGTCATTTACTGAAAAATCTTTATCATATCCTGCCAATAACTCTTTAGCCACTTCGTATCTTGTATCCCCAGAAACAATGTACGGCTTTGTTATATCTGGTTTTAGAATAGAATAATTTGTAATAAGTGAAAAATTTTCTTGTTCATATCTATACCCAATTCCGGGTTCAATAATTAAAACTCGTCCTTTTTTATCAGAAAGCATAGCTTGCATAGTAGCATCTGGTGCATAAATAATTTTTTTCTTTTTAACAATGTCCAAGGCTTTATCAAAAGAAATCTCTGCCTTAATGAATTTTTCTGTTAATTCAGATATTGTAATACAATCCTCGCTTTCTATATACCTTGCATTTTCATTACCATGAACATAAAGAAGTGTTCCTACATTACCATTTTTATTTATCCCATGAAATGAATGATACATACCGTCAGGCATTTTAATACCAATATAAAATCTATTTTCTTCGGTAATTACAGTATGATCCCATACAGAAAGGTCAATATCAAAATTAAAACCAACAATTTTATCTATACCATTGTAAACAAATCTTGTACACATATAATCACTCCTCAAAATACTACTTCAAATAGTTATTTAACTAATTCAATTAGTATTTTAAAATGTTTTTGTAGGAAAGTCAATAAATAATCATAATTTTCTAATTGTGTTATTGACTACACTAATTCAATTAGCTAGAATTGTGTTTGTATGATATTTTGAATGAGGTGCATAACTATGAAAACCACTAAAGAAGCAGTAATAAAAGCAACATCAGACTTAGCAGATGAAAAAGGATTAAATAACGTTTCGTTAAAAGCTGTTGCTCAAAAATTAAACATTCGTACACCATCTTTATATAATCACATAGAAAGTTTAGATAAATCATAAGAAAGGGGTATTGAACGGATTTTAACAAAGTGGTAAAGTAAAAGCATAGAGAGTCGTACCCGCCGCCCGGCGGGGCGCAAAATCAGGAGGTTTTACCAATGGCTGATCGTATCGTTCTGAATACTATTTCTTATCATGGCCACGGTGCTATCGAGAACATCGTTCCCGAGCTGACTGCCCGCGGCTACAAGAAGGCTTTCGTCTGCTCTGACCCCGACCTTCTCAAGTTCGGCGTCACCAAGAAGGTCACCGACCTGCTGGACGCTGCAAACTTCGCCTACACCGTCTACAG
>USBG01000099.1 GCA_900552855.1 uncultured Phascolarctobacterium sp.
CTGCCATAGCAATAAAGATTGTTTTTAAGTCGCCTTCAGCCTTGATGCCCACATCAAGCGCAGGATAAAGAGCATCAACCATAGTTTTGTCACCAGTTTTAGCTTTTGAAATATCCATAAAATCTTCCTTAGCCTGCTCAAACATTTTAGCAATACCGGCTGCATCCAGCTCAGTAACACCATCATCAATGCCCTCGGCAAAGCCACTAAACACAGTTCCCCATAAGGGACCTGCACTGCCGCCATTAATACCCATGAAGGCCATACCCAAATCGTCTAAGAGCTCCTTCATATCAGCACTATCGTTGGCCTCAATTTTTGCCTTCATAGCATCTGCCATACGACCAATGGTAAGACCATGATCTCCATCACCAGCAACGCCATCCAGCTCACACAGGTACATGCTTTTTGCTTTTAGCTCAGCTGCTGCGGCTAAAAGCATTTTTTGTAAGATTTCCAAAGTCAACAAAACAATCACCTCTGTTCTTAAATTTGTTATTAAACCAATTGTAACATTTGTCAGAACATATGTAAATGACGTTTAGATATTATTCTTGTTACTTATTTCGACAAACTTTCACATAAACCTTGTTGCTAAGCATTTTTCTTTTAAAATTTTCTGTCTTTTAACGCATAATAAAAGAAAAATGCTGCACAGAAGCTCTTTCCATGCAGCACCTTATCCATAAAAATTATATATTTTCCAAGCCTACAACATCGGTACTAATCCAGCTGCACAACTACCCATATCTTGTAGCAGCTTATACAGTACCCTCCTCTAGAATTCCTAATTTTCTGCGCCAATAGCGAGAATATACAACGCCAGCAGGATTATTTGCCAAAACCCTATCCTTAGTAATAAGCGCAGAAACTGGAGCATCACAATGCTTTGTAAATACCATATCGTGACCTACACATAGTCCAACAATGAAGTTCAGCTCAGTTTTAGCATCATTAAGCACCTGAGCCTGAGTAGCAGGATTGCACATACCTTCAAATTGACCAGGCTTAATTTTTTCCAAACCAAGCACATCCTTATCTACACCGCAGTTCTTGCAGCATATGGATTCTACCTGAAAGCCTGCATTTTTGAAATATTGTGCACAAAACTTAGCTTCAACAGCCAATCCAATACAAAAAGCAATACCTATTTTTTTAACGCCCATCTGTTGAGCAAAGAAAACACTTTCTTCCAAACGTGTCATCTTTAAGTAATTGCGGCTTTCTGTAGCAGCTGCAGCCTTCATCATATCTATATCTTCTTCATCATAAAAATCAACAACCTGCTTGTGAGAATATCGAGTACAATTTTGTCCTTTAATATAGCAGTTATGGTGCTTGCAAAATGCACAGTTCATAAAATCTTCCCCCTTAGGATAGCAACACTCTTAGCTATAACTTAATCATAGTTTAGATATTCGCCATTAAACTCCTTTTTCCTGCCCCTGCTTAACTATCTGTTTTTGATTAATAATACGAATAATTATTCCTAAAAAGAAAATATTTCACTAATTTTTTTAGAAGATTTTAAATAAAATATAGATATGTTAGCTTTAAAAACCTTTGAATTTATGGTAGAATAAGTTAGTTAATATTGCTTTTTAATGATATTTATTCTCGATATTTTTAGGACAGATATAAAATGCTTAATAAGAATGATTTTCAATACTCTGCAATGCTAAATTTGAAAGGCAAGAACTGTGTCATTATCGGCGGAGGAGGCGTAGCCGCACGTAAGCTTATTACACTTGGCGAGGCTGGTGCAAAGATAACCATAGTAGCTCCTGCTTTCTGCCAAGAAGCCCTTACTGCAGCACAGAAATACTGCTGTAATATAATCAAGGATGTATATCATCCTGCACATATTGCTGATGCTTTTATAACCATTGCAGCAACAGATAGCAAAGCAGTGAACAGAGAAATTTCCCAAAACGCTCCTTTTTTAGTAAATAATATTACTGATCCTGAGCTAAGCAATTTCACAGTACCTGCATCCCTGGAAATTGGCAGCCTAAAGCTTACAATTGCTACAGGTGGCATTCCAGCATATACAAGATTTTTAAAAAGCTTTTTACAGCAAAAGCTTACCCCTGCCTTTGCAGAATTTAATGAATTTCTAAAAGAGCAAAGAGACCAGGTAAAAAACATTCCCTCAACACCATCAGAGCGTACAGCCTTTTGGCGAAAAACATTAAATCAGGAAATTTTAAATCTATTGGAAGCAAATGATATATTCCAAGCAAAGGAGAAAGTAAGATATGCAGTTAACAGTTTTAGGGCTCAATCACAAAACAGCACCAGTAGAAATCCGTGAACGCTTCAATTTTTCTGCTGACCGTGTTGCTAGTATTATGCGCCGCTTTCGTAGCTTTGACGCAATCTCTGAAGCTATGCTACTCTCTACCTGTAACCGCACAGAGCTTTATATGGTTATAGATAATCCAGAGGAAGCGATTCCCGTAATAAAAAGATTAATCAAGCATTTGGCTGGCGAGCATTATAGCCCCGAATATTTCTATAATTTATCCGGCACTCACTGCGTACGCCACCTTTTCTATGTAGCAGCTAGCCTGGATTCACTAGTTGTTGGTGAAGGTCAGATTCTAAGTCAGATAAAAAACGCCTACCAATTGGCTCGTTCTAACGACATGACTGACACCCTGTTAAATACCATTATGAACAAAGCCATTGCTGTTGGTAAAAGAGTGCGCACAGAAACAAAAATTGCTTTTAGCAGTGTTTCTGTATCCTCTGCAGCAGTTGATTTGGCTATCAATATTCTTGGTGATTTAAGTGCTGCTAAAATTTTAGTAGTTGGTGCAGGACATATGAGTGAACTGACTGCACGTCATCTTATTGATAAAGGTGCAAAAACAATTATTGTCAGCAACCGTAATTTTGACCACGCTCACGAGCTAGCGGAAAAATTTAACGGCATTGCTATCCCCTATAGAGAAATGTTTAACCAAGCCTCTGAGGCAGATATTATCATTACCTCTACAGGTGCACCTCACTATGTATTAACAGCCGAAAACCTAGGCCCACTGCTTACCGAACGTACCAATAGGCCCTTAATTTTAATTGATATCGCAGTCCCCCGTGACGTTGATCCTGCTTTAGGTGATATGAAGGGCGTAACGGTGTATAATATAGATGACCTTGAAAATGTCGTAGATATGAACAAAAGCTTCCGTACCAATGAAGCTAAGGTTGCTGAAGCTATTATTGAGGAAGAAATCGAATCCCTTAAGGAACGCTTACGCTACTATACTATGCGTCCCGTAATGGTTCAGCTCCACGATAAGATGAATTTTCTACGCCAAAAGGTTTTGAAAAAGGCCTTCATTAAGATGCCTGATTTAACAGATAGAGAACGTCGTATTATTGATTTAATGACGCAAAAAATTGAGCATAAATTTCTTAGAGAACCTATGATTGCTATGAACAGCGTTGCAGGAACTCCAGATGAGGAACGATATAAACAAATGATTTGTGAGCTGTTCTTGCTCAATGAAACCGGAGAGGAGTTTGGTGATGAAAGCCGAATTGAAGATTGGAACTAGACAAAGCCTTTTAGCTTTATGGCAAAGCAATTTTATTGCTGGTGAGCTGCGCAAGGAGTATCCTGAGTGTGAGGTTACTTTAAAAAAAATTGTTACTAAGGGTGACAGAATTTTAGATGTTCCATTGGCACAAATTGGTGGCAAGGGATTATTTACTAAAGAAATTGAGGAAGAGCTTTTAGATGGTACCGTTGATTTAGCGGTGCATAGCTTAAAGGATATGCCTACAGTCCTTCCTGAGGGCCTGTGCTTAACCGTTATTACTAGCAGAGCCAATGTAGGCGATGCTTTTGTCAGCAATAAATATAACAGCTTTGCGGAGCTGCCTCAGGGTGCTGTTCTTGGTACATCCAGTCTCCGTCGTAGAGCACAGCTTTTAGCAGCTCGTCCTGACTTGAAGATTGTTGATTTGCGTGGCAATGTTGATACACGTTTACGCAAGCTGGATGAAGGCAATATGGATGCTATTATTCTTGCAGCTGCAGGACTGCAGCGTTTAGGACATGGCGACCGTATTAAGGAAATTATCCCTACAAGCGTATGCCTTCCTGCAGTTGGTCAAGGTGCATTAGCAATTGAATGCCGTACCGATAATACTGAAGTACGTGAAATGCTGGCCTTTTTAAATGACACTGCAACAAAACAGGCTACTGATGCCGAGCGTGCCTTCTTAGGACTTGTTGAAGGTGGTTGTCAGGTTCCCATCGGCGTACATGCAGAAGTTCAAAACAATGAAATTAAGATTGAAGCAATAATTGCTTCCTTAGATGGCAGCACTGTGCTGCGCAATACCATTTCCGGCGATGCTGAAAAAGCTGTAGAGCTGGGACAAAAGCTTGGCAATCAAATGCTGGCTGAAGGCGGTCAGGACATTCTGGCAGCAATTCTTTAAGGAGTGTGAAATCATGGAAAAAAAGGGTAAAGTATATTTAATCGGTGCAGGCCCCGGCGACCCGGGCCTCTTAGGCTTAAAGGCTAAGGAATGCCTGGAAACTGCAGATGCTGTTGTATATGACCGTCTGGCAGACCCTCGTATTATTGAATTCTGTCGCAAGGATGCAGAAATGGTATATGTTGGCAAGGCAAGTGCTAACCACACTATGCGCCAGCCTGATATTAACAAGCTGTTAGTAAAGCTTGCTGCAGAAGGCAAAACCGTTGCTCGTCTTAAAGGCGGTGACCCTTTTGTATTTGGTCGTGGTGGCGAAGAAGCAATCGAGCTGTTGGAGGCAGGCTTGCCCTTTGAATTCGTTCCAGGTGTAACCTCCGCTATTGCAGTAGCAGAATACGCAGGTATTCCTGTAACTCATCGCCACGTAGCAACCTCCTTTGCTGTTATTACCGGTCATGAGGACCCCACCAAGGGTGAATCCACCATTAATTGGAAGGGCTTGGCAACTGCTGTTGATACCCTAGTCTTCCTTATGGGTGTAGAAAATATTGAGCGTATTAGCAGCCAACTCATTGCTAATGGCCGTAGTGCTGATTGCCCGGCTGCAGTTATCCGTTGGGGCACCCGTCCTGAGCAACGTACTCTGATTACCACTGTAGGCAAGGCTGCTGCAGACGTTAAAGCAACTGGTATGAAGCCGCCTGCAATTTTTCTGGTAGGCGAGGTTGTTAAGCTGCGTGAACAGCTGCAATGGTTCGATAACAAGCCTCTCTTTGGCAAAACTGTTATCGTAACTCGTGCTCGTGCACAAGCAAGTGCACTGACAAAAAAATTAGAAGCACAAGGCGCAAGAGTTTTAGAGGTTCCTGCTATCAAAATTGTGCCGCCTGCTGACTTTGCACCTCTTGACAAAGCAATCGCTGAGATTGATACTTATAAATGGCTCATTCTTACTAGCGTTAATGGCGTTGAATACTTCTTCAACCGTCTGCAAAAGGCTGGCAAGGACTCACGCGCACTGTGTGGCGTAAAAATTGCTGCTATTGGCAGTGCAACTGCTGAAGCTCTTAAGGGCTATGGCATTACTGCCGATTTGATTCCTTCTGCTTACAAAGCTGAAGAGCTGGCTGATGCTCTTGCAGAAGATACTAAGGCTGGCGATAAGCTGCTGCTTGCACGTGCTAAGGTAGCTCGTAATGTATTGCCCGAACGTCTCCGTGCATTAGGTGCACAGGTTGACGTAGTAGCTGCGTACGAAACTGTTGCAGACTGCCAAAACAAGGAAGAGCTTTTGGAAGCTTTAGAAAGTGGCGAAGCAAGTGTTGTAACCTTCACCAGCTCCTCTACCGTAACCAATCTGCTGGACGTTTTAGGCGACAAAAAAGACCTTTTAAACAAGGTTGCACTGGCAGCTATTGGTCCTGTAACAGCTGAAACTTTGGAGAAAAATGGCTTAAAGCCAGCAATTTCTGCAGCTGAATATACTATTGACGGCCTGATGACCGCTATTGAAGAATATTACAAGGAGTGATTT
>USBG01000100.1 GCA_900552855.1 uncultured Phascolarctobacterium sp.
GCAGCATCGAATCCTTCCAGCGGATCTTTGCCGGTTTTTGCACGAACCAGGTCGAATGCATCGTATACGATACGCTCAGCTACGCCTTTTTTGCCGTCGAGCATAATTTTGTTAATGAATCTAGTTAAAAGTTTAGAACCGTACACCGGATCCGGCAGTACGTCTCTTTTAGTTACAGGGCCTTTTCTCGGCATGTGTTTCCCTCCTCTTGGATTAAATCATTCTTAAGTCTCTTTGATTATTTTTTAGCTTTAGCACGTTTTGCGCCGTACTTGGAGCGAGATTGGTTGCGGTTAGCAACGCCTGCAGTATCAAGAGCACCGCGAATGATATGGTAACGCACGCCCGGAAGGTCTTTAACTCTTCCGCCTCTGATCAGAACAACACTGTGTTCTTGAAGATTATGGCCGATACCCGGGATATAAGCAGTAACTTCGATGCCGTTGGTCAAACGTACACGAGCTACTTTACGAAGTGCAGAGTTAGGTTTTTTCGGGGTGGTGGTATACACACGAGTGCAAACGCCACGTTTTTGCGGGCATTCTTTCAATGCCGGGGAACTGGATTTATATTTCAGATCCTCTCTGCCTTTACGTACCAGTTGGTTAATTGTAGGCATATCGGCACCTCCTTTCCAAACAATTAGATTTTAATGATTATAAAAACTCAGCTTTCGCTAAGCCCTTATCAAGATTTAAGTATCGCAGCGGCGGCAGCCTTAACGTTGATTCCGCAGGCTCTGCCGATTTCCATCATGCTCTCCGTTGCTACGCAGGGCACTTCGTTCATCTGGCACAGCTCCTTTAGATTTCCGGTTACCCGCTCGTCAGCATCGCTTCCGATAAAGACCAGCTCAGCCGCTTGTCTCTTCACAGCCTTTTCTGTTTGTTTTACACCAACAGTCCGCTGCGCAGCCTGTTTTAAAGCTTCAAGCGTCATAGGTATCTCCTTTCAATTAGAGCATAGCTCACCCGTGATACTGGTATATTGTAACATCTTAAACAACACATGTCAATGACTTTTCTGAAAAAAATTGAAAAAATTTATGGCTTTAAAGCTTGCATTAATGCACCTCTTTGTTTCCACGCTTCCATGTGTTTAGTTTCCTTTTCTTTAAGCAAATTGTGCACGTGTGGTGTACAATTTCAGGTATAAAAAACTACCTCAATATCTCCAACGATGCCGTCCAGGCATAAGGCCACCTGCACTATACACATATTTTCTATATTAATTATACTTTTAATACTCAGTAATGTAAGTTTTTGTTCATCAACTGATTAAAACTGCAAATCATCCATATATAATGTAACATTTTGTACGTTAAATACAAAAAAGCTCCTGAGCATAAGCTCAAGAGCTTTTAGTCTGATTCTGTAATTACTCTGCTACAGCAGGCACTACCTTTTTAGCAGGCACTAATGCAGCTACAATAGCATATGCTGCAATGCACACCAACCATTCCATGTAAATAACATTAGGAAGTAAATGCACCGCAGGGGTAAGCTCCCATAACACAACCATTAAAAGACCAGCAAGCAATGTCCAGAAGCCTGCAGCCTTAGAGCTGTATTGCGGGAAGAAAAGAGCTACGATAACAATAACACTGAACGCAGCAGTCAAGGACAAGCCAATCATGATGGTTCCCAAAATACTAGAAACGCTCATAGCAAGTCCCAAAGTAAGAATACCGCTAACCATTACGCACAGTCTGGTAACGAACAGCTGACGGCTAGGACTGCAGTCCGGATTAATGAAGCGCTTGTAGATATCGGAAGAGAACAGGGTACCTGCACTCAAAAGCAGGTTGCAGGCAGTAGATACGTCAGCTGCCCATAAAGCAGCTAAAGTTACGCCAGCAACAATAGGATGAAGTCCTACTATAACCTGAGGCAGTGCTAATGCAGCCTGAGCTTCAGGATACACAGCCTTGGCAACGATACCTAAGAAAGCAGCCAGCACGCCTACGGGAATCATTAAAATACCACCCCAGACGAAGCCCTTCTTAGCAGTTGCAGCATCCTTAGCACCTAAGGAAATTTGCAGAATGCTTTGCAGGGAAAGATTGACTGTAACTAAGGTAACAATCCAGCTGGTAATGGTTACCATACCAACGCCTTCAGTTAAGCTGAACCAAGGAACATTGGTAGGCAAAGATGCTGCCAAAGTGTCTAGGCTGCCAATTTTGCCAAACTGGATAACAGTAGCTACCAGGATACCGCCATAAATCAGCACAATGTTCAAAACATTGGACATGGATGCTGACCACATACCACCAATGAAGGTGATACCGATGAAGGTAATTGCGCTAACAATCATACCGGATTTGAAGTCGAAAATATCGGGCAGAATAGCATGCAGGATGCTGCCACCAGCAATGTACTGCAAACTGATAATTACCAGCTGAATGACGATTTGTACAAAGACGCCTAAAACAACAGCGCCAGTGGTATGATGACGTTCAATCAATTCAGTAATGGTGGTAATATTTTGCTCGCGATATTTTTTCGCCATGAACAGGCCCATAACAATGGCACCAATAGCCCAGGCGATAGTGTACCAGCCGGCACTGAGACCTACACGGAAGGCATGCTCAGAAACGCCGATGGTAGATGCGCCGCCAACAGCAAGACCGATAATGGTGACGCCGATTAAAGGTGCGGACAGCTTACGTCCAGCTAAAGCAAAGTTTTCGTTGTTTCCTTCACTGCGTTTTTTAGCATACCAGCTAATAGCGAAAAGGGCAACGATGTACAGAATAAGAATTACGAGAGCAACAGGCATTGAATGATCCTCCTTATAGTCGATACAAGTCTACTAAAGGATACAACGCCCATACTAGCAGAGGTCAAAACCAAAGCCGCATATGGACCTGATCGTGTAACACATAAAGCGACACGTATGCATGAAACTCAGTACCATTATGATTTTCCGTCGCCGTACTGGCAAGGGTCCCTACCCAAGCCCCATACTAGCCCTGACAGAAGCACATAACAGCAAAAAATCGTATTTGCTTATTATATACCATAAAAAAAGCTCCGTCAACGGAGCTAGTCACAGATTGGGCACGCAGTTAAAATTACTATGGTTTTTATAAAAAAATTGACAGTCTGTGCGTTTTCCACCTCTCCGTCAGCAATGCTGACAGCTCCACTTAAGAGTGGACAAGGTGAATTGGCCTCTACGCCAAGAGAGGGCCTTCTCTTCGATTGCACTTAAACCTCTCAATTTAAGGAAAAGTGGATGCGAACGTAGTGAGCAGACGGAGAGGCAAAGCCAAGCGAGCGTTGAAAAGCTCTCCTAAGCGGAATATATGGTAATTGCTTCTTTATCCCTTTATATTTACTACCAACATTTATAGCACGCTTCTTGTGGAAAAGTATGGCACCCTGACTTTCCGCACAAAACAAAAAGCACCACAACCGAAGTTGCGGTGCTGAGTTTCAATGGTGGCCCCGGCAGGATTCGAACCTGCGACCTTTTGATTCGTAGTCAAACGCTCTATCCAACTGAGCTACGGAGTCAATCAACGATAGTTATTATACCTCTATAGGTTATTATTGTCAACACTTTTTTCTAAATATTTTTTAATTTTTTTATTTTACCAGATTGCGCATTTCTTTAGCGGTCAAAGTAAAGATTTCCTTTTTAGTATACAGCTCTCTGCGTCCACGGCAGTCAACAAAAAGTGCTACATCTACATCAGGAATCTGACCTAATGCTTCCTTAATGGTTTTTCCATTACGTGCATAGGCTTCAAAGCGCAAAACCAAGGTGTTGCCAGTTCCTTCAGGTACAAGCAAAGCTTCAAAATAATCGTCCTCGCGCATTACGCCCTTAAGATTTACCTTGCCACGCAGCAGTACATCATCATATTGCTCTTGAGGAAGATAGATACGCATATAGGTATCAATAATAGTACCCTCCTGCTTGCCAGTATTATCGTAAGGAATTTCTACATTAAAGTCTAAGCGCTTACCATCTTCAGAAACCTTAGCTGCAGTAGTTCTCTTCTTAGAATAGAAATTCATCTCCGCGTCACCGCGCATCATAATAAATACGCCCACTACCACAAAGGCCAGGACGATTACAGCAAGAATAACTTTCAAAACACAGATTAACATTGCCTCTCCTCCTTACGCCTTACGATAGTTTTTAATGATACAGATAGGAGTCTTTTCACTGCCATTACCAAAGGGGTTATCAATAAGAATAGCAGCAACCTTGTCCGCATCCACACCCTTGGAAACGCCCAATACAGCAGAACGCTTCAGGTCATTTACGTCAGCAACAGCAGCGCCAAAGC
This sequence comes from uncultured Phascolarctobacterium sp., assembly GCA_900552855.1. Taxonomy (GTDB): domain Bacteria; phylum Bacillota; class Negativicutes; order Acidaminococcales; family Acidaminococcaceae; genus Phascolarctobacterium_A. The sequence continues at coordinate 4,304 of USBG01000100.1, forward strand.
AGCCGCAGGCCTTAGTAATATCCTCAGAAACCTTGTCAGGGTTTTCAGGACCATATACAACGTGCTTATCATAAGGAGGCATGGTGCCTGTAATATCATCAATCAAGCGTGCCTGCTTACCAGCCATGCGGTAGAAAACGCCAGCAACGCCAACGCATTTAGCAGCAAAGCCGCAAATAACCGCCATTACCACACGAGGACCACCTTCAGCATCAATCAAGGCCTGCATACTGTACCAGCTGCTGATACTGCCCTTAGACGGAAACAGATGGCACAGGGTTTTAGCTAAAAAGCCAGGCTTAAATGCTTCACAACGCAAAGCACGTCCCTGAGTAATTGCCACAACGCTTTCCGCAACGCAAACAACGTCATCAGGACCAATCTTATCCTTGCCATATTCAAGAATAGCATCGCAAATATCATCATGATGAGTCAATATCCTTGTAGGAACCGGCACAATTTCGTATTTTTCCATTTCTACTCCTCCACAGCCTCTGCTGCTTTATCTGCAGCATATACTTTATAAATCTTATCGTACCATTCAGGAGCAAGACGAGTAATCTTGCCATCCTTATCAGTGAACAGATTACGTGTAAAGCCTTCTACAGCCACTGCATTGTCACGCAGGCGGATAACCTTGTAGGTAAACTCCATCTTAGCTTTATTAAAGCCGCTCATTTTTACCTGAACCTCAAACTCATCGTCAAAGGTACAGGAATTTTTGTACTTAGCCTGCACCTCTGTTAAGGGAAAAATAACGCCGGCATCCATCAGCTCGCCCAAGGTAATGCCACAGGCACGCAAATAAGCCACACGTCCCATTTCAAACCAACGCAGGTAGTTGGCATGATGAACCACGCCCATCATATCTGTTTCAACAAAACGTACTCTATCGCGAATTGTAATCATGTATTTAACCTCTTTCAATGGAATCAATTATTTATTATATCACTTTCAGCAAAAATAACCTAATATTTCTTCAAACAATGATAAAGCATTACATATCATTCAAATTTTTCTTCTGTAGCTCTGCCTCTACCTTTTGAGAGAAAAGTCTATAGATAATACTAAAGAAGGGTACACACAAAATCATACCCATAATACCGCCCAGACTAGCGCCAATAGTTACTGCCGCCAACACCCACAGCTCGGATAAGCCTACGGACTTGCCTACAATGCGCGGATAAAGCAAATCACCCTCAATACGCTGCAGCACCAGGAACAAAATAATAAAGTACCAAATCTTCTCAGGAGCAGCCACCATAATTAAAAAGCAGCCTATAGCAGCACTAAAGAAGGTACCAATAATAGGAATAAGCGCCAAAACGCCAACCAAAACGGAAATCACCAGCGCATAGGGCAAGCCCAGAATAAGCATACCAATAAAGCACATACAGCCTAATAAACAGGCTACCAAAAGCTGACCCCCAACAAAGCCTGTA
>USBG01000101.1 GCA_900552855.1 uncultured Phascolarctobacterium sp.
GGTGTGGCTACAGCACTTGGTGTAGCAGCATCCGATGTAAACAGTCCTACCTTTGCGATAATGAATGTTTATCAAGGGGATAAGCTGGAAATACATCATTTTGACCTTTATCGCTTAAGCAGAGAGGAAGAGCTTGAGGATATTGGCTTTGATGAATATGTTTATGGTGATGATGTAGTAACTTTGATTGAATGGGCAGAGCTGTTTCCTCAGAAGCTGCCTGATGAATATTTGCAGGTTAAGCTGCTTTTGGAGGGCGCAGGACGCAAGGCCAAGCTGATGGCCAAGGGTGAGCGCTATGAGCAGCTGCTGCGGGAGGTGGAGCGAGAGTGCTGACTTTAGCTATGGACACAGCAACTAAGGTATGTACCGTTGCCCTGTGTCGTGATGGAGAGCTTTTAGCTGAATATAATATTAATATGGGTATGACCCATTCTGAGGGCCTTTTACCTCAAATTCAGCAGCTTTTGGACCGTACTGGTGTAAAAAAGAACGAAATTGAGCTGCTGGCAGTAAGCATGGGCCCAGGCTCCTTTACAGGACTGCGTATTGGCCTGGCTACTGCCGAGGCCATGGCCTATAGCTGGCAATGCTATCTGCATGGCGTGGATACCTTAAAGGCAATGGCCTATAATATTCCTGTTGATGGCGTGGTGCTGTCCCCTGTTTTAGATGCACAAAAGGGCAACTATTATCAGGCTATCTATAAATGGGAAAAAGGCCAGCTAAAGGAGCTGGAGCCTGTGGCAGTTGTAAGCAAGGATGAGCTGTTTGAGCGTTTGGCGCTGCAGGGCTGTCCTTCTATTATCCTGGGTGAGTGCAAGCGCTTAGAAAAAACAGAGCTGCCTGAGTGGGTAAGCCTGGCACCTAAGGCGCTGCGTATGCCAAGGGCATCCTCTGTAGGCTTTTTAGCTGAGGATGAATTTGACGCAGATTGTGATAAGAAAATTTTTGGCCTAGAGCCGTACTATATTAGAAGATCAGAGGCGGAGGAGCTTTGGGAGAAGAAACAACAGCAACAACAATAACTTTTCGTAGCATGGCTGCAGCGGATATTTCTGCTATAGTAAAAATGGAGGCCGAGGCTTTTTATGATGCCTGGAGTGCCACCATGCTGCTGAATGAGATTAATAACGAGCTTACCACTTATTTGGTGATGGAGCTTGAGGGAAAGGTTATAGGCTACTGCGGCTTTTGGCTGGTGGCAGGCGAGGCACAGATTACCCGTGTTGCCGTTACTGAGGAGCAGCGTGGACAGGGCTTTGGCACCCGTCTGACTGCAGCTCTTATTAATAAGGCCTGGGAGCTGGGGGCAGAGGCAATTACCCTAGAGGTCCGCGAAAGCAATTTGGCGGCTCAAAGAGCATATCTGACCTGTGGCTTTGCCAGCGAGGGGATTCGTCCTAATTACTACGAGGACAACCATGAAAATGCCGTAATTATGTGGCTGTATAAAGAGGGAGCACATGAGTAAGGATATTTATATTTTAGGAATAGAAAGCAGCTGTGATGAAACTGCTGCTGCTGTGGTGAAAAATGGCAGAGAGGTTTTAAGCAACATTATTTCCTCTCAAATAGTTATTCACCGTAAATTTGGTGGTGTAGTGCCCGAGATTGCTTCTCGTAAGCATATTGAAAACATTATGCCTGTTATTGACGAAGCATTGACTCAGGCCAATGTATCCTTAGACCAGATTGACGCTGTGGCTGTAACCTATGGTCCTGGTCTTGTTGGTGCACTTTTAGTTGGTTTGTCCGCAGCTAAGTCCTTAGCGTGGGCAACGGACAAGCCCCTTATTGGTGTTAACCATTTGGAGGGCCACGTTTTTGCTAACTTTTTGACTGATAAGGAGCTGGAGCCTCCCTTTATGGCACTTGTTGTCAGTGGCGGTCATACTGCTCTTCTTAAGGTAACTGGCTATAATAGCTTTGAAATGCTGGGACAAACCCGTGACGATGCTGCAGGCGAAGCCTTTGATAAAATTGCCCGCGTTATGGGCCTGCCCTATCCCGGTGGTCCCGAGATTGAAAAGCTGGCTTTGGACGGCAATCCTCATGCTATCGAGTTTCCTGTTGCTAAGCTGGATGCACCCTATGAATTCAGCTTCAGTGGCTTGAAATCTGCTGTAATCAACTATTTGCACAATCAGCAGCAGGCAGGACGTGAGGTAAACCGTGCTGACGTAGCGGCGTCCTTCCAGCATGCTGTAGTGGATGCACTGGTGCGTAAGGCAGAGGTTGCCATGAAGGATACAGGCTATAAGAAGATTGTACTGGCAGGCGGTGTGTCTGCCAACAAGACATTGCAGAATACATTGGCTGAGGCAATGGAAAAAATGGGCTGCCAGCTGGTACACCCAACGTCCATTCTTTGTACTGATAATGCTGTAATGATTGCCTGCCGTGGCTACTTTATGTATCAGGCTGGCATGAGAAGTCCACTGGACTTAAACGCTGTTCCTTCGTTAAGTTTATGTAAAATAAATGTCCAATAGAGTGCATAACTCTGTGGATAATGTGGATAACTAGTGGGAAATACCCCAAAAAAGCACTTTTAACAAAGTTTAAGCCTGTGGATAAGCAGGTGGATAATGTGGATAAAGCAGTGGATTTCTTCCACAGTCCTGTGGAAAATACATTGTAGAACGGAATGAGGAAAACATGCTGAGCAATTTAACTGCAGAACAACGTAATACTTTACAAACAATGCAGCCTATTTTAGGCCTGGCAGCGGATATTGCTCACGCCTCCATTACTATTTATCTGCAGGCGGAGGATAAACGCTTCTATAATATCTATAAGCAGGTACGCCCTCGTACTCAGGTTGGCAGTGTTCAGCCAGATATGACAGGACGCCGCATCCGTACTGTGGAGGAGCCTATTGTTAGCCGCTGCCTGCAAAGCGGACTGCCTGTGGATGGCAAAAAGGAGCTTGTTTTAGGTACCCTTTACGGCTTTAAGGTTTATCCGTTGAAGGACGGGGTAGGAAGGACCTTTGCTGCCCTTAGCTTTGATGGTGCCCGTTTAGACGATATTATAGTAGCTCAGTCCTTTGAGCTTTTATGTAATTTACGTCGTTCTGTAGAGGATAATTCTTTATATAGCCGTTTGTCCCCAACGGACGGATTAATGGTAGTGGATGCCAATAAGCTGATTATTGCTGCCAATAGAGCAGCCAAGCATATTTTCCAATCCATGGATGTGAGGGGTCTGATTGGCAGCCGTACTAACGACCGTAATGTTAATTGGCCTTTAGTAGGCATGGTTATCGACACAGGCACGGCCGAGGGTAAGGAGTTTAATGTTCACGGACGTATTCTTTCCATGCGTGTTCTGCCAGTGGTGGAGCGTCCTAGAGGCGGCTGCGCCATCGTTATTATTAGTGACATTACGGAGCTGCGTAAAAAGGATGAAGAGCTTTTAATTAAGTCCGTAGTCATCAAGGAAATACACCACCGTGTAAAAAATAACCTGCAAACTATAACCAGCCTTTTGCGGCTGCAGGCGCGCAGGGCTCAAAGTGAAGAAACCAAGCTGGTACTGCGTGATTGCATTGGTCGTGTCAGCAGTATCGCCATCGTCCATGAGTATTTGTCTCAGCAGGATAGTGGTCTGATTGATGTAGGCAAGGTGGCCAAGGGTATTTATCAGGCTATTTTAAGCAGTATGCTAAATCCTGACTTTAAGCTGGAGGCTGAGTTTTTTGCGGACCAGCTGCAGTTGCCTTCAGAAAAGGCCACCAGCATTGCCCTAATCTTAAACGAGCTGCTGCAAAACATCATTGAGCATGCCTTTGAGGGCAAAATGCAGGGACGCTTAGAGGTTAGCTTTACAGAAAAAAGTGATGCCTATTATTTGACAATTACTGATGACGGTATTGGTATTCCTGCTGATTTTGACATCAGTCAAAGCAAAAGCTTGGGACTGAAGATTATTAGGACCTTGGCAGAATCTGATTTACATGGTAGCTTTACTTTAAAGAACAGACCTGAGGGCGGAGCTGTAGCTCAGGTGATTATTCCGAAGGCAGGTGGACAATAATGCTGCAAAAGCTGAATATACTTATTGCTGATGACGAAGCGCTAATTCGTCTGGATCTGCGGGAAATGCTTAGCGACGCCGGTCATCATATTGTAGGCGAAGCGGCGGACGGAGCGCAGGCCGTAAAGATGGCTCGAGAGCTGAAGCCTGACTTTATTATTATGGATGTTAAAATGCCTAATATGGACGGCTTAGAGGCTGCTGCCATTATTGGTGAGGAAAACCTTGCACCAGTATTGCTTTTAACTGCCTATAGTCAGCAGGACATTGTAGAAAAGGCCAGTAAGGCAGGTGTAAGCGCCTATTTGGTTAAGCCTGTACGTGAGGAGCAGCTGTTCCCTGCAATGGAAATTGCTGCCAGTCGCTTTAATGAGCTACAGGAGCTGAATAAGGAGCTGTTAGATCTTAAGGACAGCCTGGAAACCCGCAAGCTAGTGGACCGCGCTAAGGGCATTTTGATGACCGCTCACAAAATCTCCGAGCAGGACGCCTATCGCAAAATGCAGCAGTACAGCATGGCTAAACGTATTACTCTCAAAGCCCTTGCTGAAAGTATCATCAAGGCTGCAGAGAAGAGGTAAAAATGTCTAAATTTAAGATTGTTATTGAAGAAACCATTGTACAGGAATTTGAAATAGAAGCAAAAAATGAGCAGGACGCTTTAGTATTAGCACAGCAGAAGTACGATGAGTGCGAATTGGTGTTAGACCAAGCGGACGTACAGCATAAGCAAATAGCTGTTGTAACAGACAAAGGTTGTTCTGAATGGGTTGAGTTTTAAATTTATGTATTTGGAATTTTATAAAGCAGTCTGTTGCCTATTATGGCGGACGGTGTTAAAATAAGGATACAAACATCTTCCTAGGAGAAGTTGCTAGGTTGATTATAAAATAAAAAGATTAAGCAGTACTTGTTACTATTATTTGTAGTAGTGAGTGCTGCTTTTTGTCATTTTTAGGGGGCGATTATTCAAATTTAAGCATTGTTAGTATATAACGATAAAAATGATTAAGAAAGGTGAAGCATATTGGAAAATGTGATACAAAATTGTTATGATAAGGAGCTACTGAGGTCAGAAATTCAAAAGCTGTGTTTGATGGACGACATGCTTATGAAAAAGGCTTTTGACGGTTGTAATGAGTGTAGTCAAGTGCTCTTGCAAGTAATTCTGAATAATGCTACACTTATGGTAGAGAAAACAAAAACTCAGCATTTGTTCAATAGCATTGATGGCCACTCTGTAATATTGGATATATATGCAGTAGACACAGATGGCAAGCACTATGATGTTGAGATTCAGAAGGCAAAAAAGGGCTCATCGGTAAAGAGGGCTCGTTATTATAGTGCTATGTTGGATAGTAATATACTACCTAAAGGTTCAGATTATGAGAAACTAGGAGAAACGTACATCATTTTCATAACAGAACAGGATGTATGGGGCGAAAATAAGCCTCTTTATAACATTGAAAGATGCCTAGTACCAGAAGGAAAACAGATAAATGACGGAGCACACATTATATATGTAAATGCTTCTATTAAAAATGAAACGCCTTTAGGAAAATTGATGAGCGACA
>USBG01000102.1 GCA_900552855.1 uncultured Phascolarctobacterium sp.
AAGTGATATAACATAATTAACAAAAGAAATGAGCTACTACGACAAGTAAGCTACTCAAATCCGAGTTGAAAATCAAATATAACTTGCAGCATCTGATGAATACTACAAGCGTAAAAATTGGAGGAATGACTTATGATGATGCCTAGAATGTTTGGTGAAAGCTTATTTGATGAATTTATGGATTTTCCGTTTGAAAAAGAATTCTTCGGACATCATGATCCGCTGTATGGTAAACATGCAAAGAATATTATGAAGACCGACATAAGGGAAAAAGAGAATAGCTTTGAGATGGATATCGATTTGCCTGGTTTCAAAAAAGAGGATGTTAGTGCTAAATTAGAAAATGGCTATTTGACCATTACTGCTGCTAAGGGCATTGACAAAGATGAAAAGAATGAAAAAGGCGTATATATCCGCAGAGAACGCTATTCTGGTAAATGCTCTAGAACCTTTTATGTTGGTGATGCAGTAAAAGAAGAGGATATAAAGGCACGCTTTGAGGATGGTATTCTTAAGGTATCCGTTCCCAAGGTTGACCATAAAAAGGTTGAAGGCAGTAAATATATTGCAATTGAAGGATAAACAACAGACATATACAAACACCTTTCAGACAAAAGCCCCGCACGTTAAGTGCGGGGTTTTTGTCGTATATGTATATTTAGCTAGGTGCTGAGTCAAACAAAATACAGAATAGGTGATAAATTAAAAATTTATTATCTGAAGAATTTGGTGTAGTGTATAGATAATTCTCTAATAGAAAAATAGGAATGATTAATTGCTGATACCTTAAGGTTGGAATTTTTTAGATACATTTTTATGCTTCCTTCAGCTTTAGTTCACATAAAGTTCACATATGTGAAGCTCTTATCAAGGCAGAAATAAAGCTTTGTCGAATATATAGCTATAAAGGGAGGTGAGAGAAATAGATTTTTTAACCTGCAGAAAGCCGTTGAAATATTCTCAACGGCAGAAAATGGTATTTTATAAGCAATTGGCACTGATTTTAGGTAGTGGACTATCACTGCTTCAGGGATTGGAGCTGATGGAAAAAAGAGCGGATAAAAATTTGACAAATGTTTGCGCGGAGCTGAGGAGTAGCTTGATAAAGGGACATTCATTAGCTGAGGCAATGCAAGAACAAGGACGATTTTTTTCACAGCTTGCTGTAGCACTAACAATAGTTGGAGAAGAAAGCGGTCATCTAAGCGAGGCGTTAAGAGAGCTATCTGATTATTATGGCAAACAGGAGGAGCTAAAAGCTGTGATTATTAAGGCTTCATTGTATCCCGTTTTTTTGCTTTCATTTTCTACAATAATATTGTGCTTTTTTATAGTATTCGTACTGCCAATATTGGGAAATGCTTATTTAGCTCTGCAGGTACAGCCAACGGGGATTTTGTCTATGCTATTAATGCTACAGGATATGGAAGCTGTGAATGTGGAATTATTGTTCTTTATAATAAGTGCGATTATTGTAATTGCAGTTTATAAAATAAAGAGCATTAAAGAATTTGTGTTGAGCATTCCGCCTATATGCAATGTGTACCATATGCTTTTAGAACTGCGTTTTTGTAAACTGCTAGCACTAATGCTTAGTAGTGGTATCGATATTACTCGAGCTGTTGATTTGTGTAGTGCTGCTTTAGGAGATAAAAATTCAAGGCTAAGAGTACAGCTTTTTAAAAGATACTTACAGCGGGGAATGGACATAGGCAAGGCTGCTGGTGGATGTAGGATGTTTTTTAGTCCTATGACCATAGAGCTAATAACTGTTGGTGCTGCTACGGGTTATTTGCCAGAGATGCTTGAGGAAGCAGCGAAGCTATGTGAGCGTGACTTATATGCAAAGCTGGATAAGCTAAGAGAATTATTAGCTCCGTGCCTGCTTTTAATCGCTTCTTTGGTGATAGGCACAGTAGTGTGCTCTGTGATAGAACCACTTTTTGGATTAGTAGGACAAATGTAAAAAAGAAGGGAGGATTCATGATGAAGGGTTTCCTTAAAAAACAGGGAGGCTTCACTTTACTTGAAATCATAGCCGCAGTAGGGATAATTAGTATTATGGCAGCTATGCTTATGCCATCTATTTCTGGCGTTGGTGCTAAGGCGAAAAATGCTAAGCTGAAAAATGACTTTGCAATAATCGACCAGGCTATGCAGCTATATATTTTAGATAATGGCACGCATACCACCGATTTAACTAAGCTGCATGGTAAATATGTAAGTGGCAAGCCTAATTTTGAGGATGCATCTGGTGCGGTTATTACTGTTGTTACCAATAGTGATGGAACCTATTCATTGCAAGGAAAGGATGCTAGTGGTAAGACTGTGACATATCCTTATGATGAGGCTCAGAATAAAGTTGATTAAATAGTCAAGAGAATAAAAATTGGTTCAGACAAAACTAGGTTTAGATAATGGCTTAAATAGACAATCTGGATATATTCTGCTAGAAATTATGGCAGCTATATTTGTATTAGTGATTTCCTTTAGCTTTATTTTTCTTAAATATGATGCCTATAAGGACGCTTACTACAAGCAACAGGTCTATTTGGCCGCAAGTCAGCTATCAGGTGATTTAAGACGTATGCAGCAAAAAGCTATTTATGATAATCATGCTAAACCTGCCATAAGAACTCAGAATGCAGACAGTTATTTGATTAGTCAAAATGCACAGGTAATGAAGCTGCACTATTTTTATGAACATGGTTGTAGTGGTGTTTATTTTAAAGCAAGATTGTATAATATTTCCTTTGGTACGGATGGTGTTCCTACTACTAGTGGAAAATATATCTTGAGTCATAAAAATAGGCCACAATGCCAATATGTAGTAGAGGTACAGCCAATTACAGGGAGGGTTTTGGTAAGTGAGAAAAAGTAATGGGTTTTTACTTGTATATGATCTAATAGTTTTTTTGCTTTGCTCTATGCTTATTCTTTCAGCGGCTAGTGCTTGGAAAACCTGTATCATGCATAGACAACAATACCATAAGTTAAATGAAGCAGTGTATGGGATTGAAAATTGTATAGTCAACGATGGGATGCAAACATCTGGCAATATTACATTAAGTCAGCAAGTTATAAAGACAGGTAGGCTCAAGGAGCTACAGGCCTGGGAGGATGATAAGCATGAACAGCTGCTGGTCAACTTGTTTATTGTTGAAGCAAAGGACTAAGCCAGGATTTTTTCTAATAGAGCTGCAGATAAGCCTTTTTTTGTCGATGCTTTTATTATCATTATTAGCAGGTGGAGTTACACTTGGCTGGCAAAGCTGGAAAACAATCTCTCTGGATGCTGAACTTCGTGACTGCAGTCGCTATATTTTCAGTCGCATTGATAAGGATATAGGTACGGGTGCTTCTAGCGTAAGCTTAAATGGCAGTGGTGCTTCGCAAATAGAGGTGCAATGCCTGGAAAGTAAACATGTAATACGCATCTACTGCGAAAGATCGCGCATATATAGGAAAACTTTGACAAGATCTGGTAGTGGTGTAAATCCTTTATATATTAATGATATTTTAGTGGAAAACTGGAATGTACAGCCAGTAGGAAACAAGAGTGTCTTAGTTAGCTATACTCTTAGGAAAAATGAGCATAGTCAGTATTTTCAGCAGCTAATATTTTGTCATAATGGTTATTTAAAGAAGAGTGAGGTCTAGTAGTGTATGAGCATTTTTGCCTATAAAAGGAGTAGCAGTAAGGGGAGCATATCCTTGATTTTGCTTACTATTTGTCTGTTTATTGGCTTATCAGCACAGGTAGCACTTCTTTTAACTGGTCAGGAAATGCGTCAAACTATAGAAAGTCTTACTGGTAGACAGATGAGGACATTATGTTATACTGCAATGGATGCTGTGAATGGAGCTATCCTTCCCGAGGGTAGTGGTGAGCTTGTTAATGTCGTCTTAGAACCAAGTGGCAAAAATGTTACGTTAAGCTATAACAGTATGTATAGTGATGATAGGTCTTTTTATAATCTGCTTTTTCAGGCAAGAGGAGAAGATGGTTCCTTGTTTAGAATGCAGAGATTAGAGTTTTTTGTACCACCGCTACTGTTGGAGCTGTCTGCTGAGTATCCGTTAATATATAGAAACAATATTGAAGGAACTGAATATCTGATAGGTGCCGAGATATATACAAGCAATGAAGGAGTAAAAGTGCCACAGGTAAGCTTTCTTGATGGTATTGGTATTAATATAAGTAAGGATGAACAGCTGCATAAAAAAGGCTTAAGTGGAAGGTTTTACCATATTAGGAACGACAAATTTGACTTTTTTGGCCATGATACGTATTACGGAAGTACTGTTTTTACTAGTAGTGGCAGCATAAATATTGGAGAGGAAAGCAAATTCCCTGATAAAATTGTTTTTATAACAGATAGGGGTAATATAACGATTGGTAGTGGTGTGCAAATGGATAATGCAATAATAATAGCTAAAAATACCGTTGTTATAGAGCCAGGCTGCAGAATTAAGGGGGTTATCTACGCAGATAGGATTCGAATAGTAGGTAAATCGGATTTTATGGTAGCTGATAATATAGTAGCGCAATTTTCAGCTAAAAGTTTCATTTCATAACATTTTTATATCGCATATATGGCAAAACCCTGTGCTCTGCTAATTGTACTGATAGCAGAAGCATAGGGTTTTAAATTTTAACATAAAGATAATTACGAGAAAAATATGCAGTGAAGCTGCATGGTATAAAATTAATTATAATAGTAAATAACTAGAGATTGACATGTGCTTTTATCAAATAAAGGATAAAATAGTAAAATTATAAATTTAAATAAATATATGGAAGTATGTTTTAGCTTAGTTTTCTAAAAGCGAGATGACTTAGACCGTGGTAGAGTGTTTTATTTTTGAAATATGCAAGAAGCTTTTTCAGAGTTAAGAAATAAAAGTAATTGACGATAGTGTCAAAAATGTTATACTATATAGGGAATGGCTTTTTATATGATTTTGAAGGGGTAAGAAAATTAAGATTAATTTTTTGGAGAGAAAGAGAAAATGCTGAGTGCTTATGGTTTTCCTTTTTTGCTTGCGATGTTTGTAAGCTATGTGTTGACTCCGTATATTAAGAAGTTGGCCTTTTATATAGGTGCTATTGATAAACCGGACAATCGTAAGGTGCATAAAAAGATTATGCCGCGTTTAGGTGGTCTTGCTATTTATATAGCATTTATGGCAGGTGCTATTGCCAGTCTAGAGATGACCATGGATATTATTGGCATACTTTTGGGTGGTACAGTTATTGTTGCAATAGGTATTTTAGATGATAAATACCAGCTTCCTGCCAAGGTAAAGCTTTTGGGACAGATTGCAGCAGCTTGTATTTTAGTGCTTTTTGACATACGTATAGAATGGGTTAATAATCCGTTTGGCGGATATTATTATTTGGATTTGCTGTCAATCCCGTTGACAATTTTTTGGGTAATCAGCTTTACCAATGTAGTAAACCTAATTGATGGACTTGATGGCTTGGCTGCAGGTGTATCTGCTATTGCTTCTGTTACCGTTATTCTTGTTTCCATACAGATGGGATATTATCATGTAGCTGTAATGA
>USBG01000103.1 GCA_900552855.1 uncultured Phascolarctobacterium sp.
AAGACCTAAGAAAATAGTGGCTGTGGGCATGATTTCCTTACTGCTCAATTTGCTTCTGCTACCATTTGTAGGTACAGAATATAGTCCTACCTATGATAGCGGTGAGTTTGGCGTTGCCTTTAAGGCTCCTATTGGTACCAGTATGGAAAAGACCATAGAATTGGCAAAGCCCTTGGAAAAAACTATTATGGAGCTGCCAGAGGTGCGTATTGCTGCCATGAATATCGGCAATGGCCGTAATCCATCAAACCAGGGTTCAATAGATATACGCTTAAAGCCTAGTGATGAACGTCAGCGCTCTATGCAGGATATTATGGATTATCTTCGTGGAGAATTTCGTAATGTTGAAGGCCTAAAGGTAAATGTGATTTCCTATCAAGGTGGTGGACGTGGTGATAGTCGTCCTGTGCAGGTTGGCTTACGTGGTAACGATATTAAACAGCTGAAGCAGTACGCTCAACAGCTGGCAGAAATGATTCGTGCTACTCCTGGTGCTACTGATGTAGATATTTCTGATTCTGATGAGCAACCAGAAATTATCATTCGTCTTGATCATGCTAAGGCAAGTCAGCTGGGACTGGACTCTACTAGTGTTGGCTCCATGGTGGAAATGGCGTTTATGGGTAAAAGCACTGGTAATAGCTATACCATAGGCGATAATGATTATGATATTATTTTACAGATGGACCAGAGCAAGCGTCGTGATATGAATGATGTACGTAATTTGCGTATTTCCTCTGCTGATGGTCAATTTATTCGTTTAGGTGATATTGCTAACATAGAATATGGCAGCGGTCCTACACGTATTGAGCGTGAGGATAAGCAGCGCCAAATTGTGGTTTATGCCAATACGGTTGGTATTTCGCCTGGTGATTTGATTACGGAAATCAAGGCAGAGTATATTCCGCAGCTTAATATGCCACCTGGCTATAACTATAAAATGATTGGCCAAGCTGAAACCATGGAGCGTACCTTTGGCGAGATTACTAAGGCTATTATTTTAGCTATTGTAGTTGTGTATATGGTACTGGCAGCACAGTTTGAGAGCTTTTCGCAGCCGTTGATTATTATGGCATCCTTGCCCTTTGCTATTATTGGTGCTATTTTAGGCTTGCTTGTTTCCGGACAAACTGCTAATATGATGAGTATGATAGGCTTTACTATGCTTCTGGGTTTGGTAACGAAGAACGCCATACTTTTGGTTGACTATGCTAATCAGGCACGCGAAAAAGGCTTGCCCTTGCGTGAGGCTGTGCTGGAGGCCTGCTCTTTGCGTCTGCGTCCTATTTTTATGACTACCTTATCCACCATCCTAGGTATGATGCCTATAGCACTGGGTATTGGTGAGGGTGCAGAGCTGCGACAGTCCATGGGTGTAGTCTTAGTAGGTGGTTTATCAACATCAACCATATTGACACTTATTGTTGTACCCTTGATGTACATGCTATTTGAGGAATGGAAGGCAAAGCACTATGTAGAGCGTGGTGAAAAATAGTAATATGGGTGGCAGTATTATGCTGCTGCCCTTACTTTATTTTAAGGAGATAAGTTATGATAGATAATAGCTTTAGTGTTTATTTAGCAGAAATTAGAAAAAAGCTGTCCGAGGTTGCACCTATTGCCAGTGAAAAGGAAATAAACTATGGCTATCAGTTTGTAATTCGTCAAGGAATGACAAAGGTTAGCCTGAACGTTTATAACGGAAAAAAAGGTAGACGTATGGTATGGAGTGGCGATGCTGGTTTGCAGGCTGATTTAGAGGCTGCTGTAAATGGTGCGGCGGTAGCTCCTAAGAAGGCTGGAGCTACAAGAAATAGAAGTGCTCATGGTATTTGGGCTGGCAGTGATGAATCAGGAAAAGGTGATTTTTTTGGTTCTCTTGTAGTGGCTGCAACAGTGGTGGATGCTACTACTGCAGAAAAGCTTGCCATAGCAGGAGTAAAGGACTGCAAGCTTTTGACGGACAAAAAAATTCTGGAGCTTGAGGATGTTATTAAGTCCATTGTTGTTGACTATTCTATTTTAGAGCTAAAGCCTCAATTTTATAATTTGCGCTATGAACAGGTTCTTGCTGAGGGTGGCAAGCTGAACCAGCTTTTAGGATATGGTCATGTAGCTGCCTTAAGCAAGGTTTTAGAGCGTCATCCAGAGTGCGAAAGTGCATTGATTGACCAATTTACTACGTCCAATGTTAATGTTGTTGCTTTAAAGGAGCGATTTCCTAAGTGCAGCGTTCAGCAGAAGCCACGAGCGGAGAGCGATTTGGCTGTGGCGGCAGCATCTGTATTAGCACGTGCACAATTTTTACGGACTATGGATGAGCTAGCAAAAGCAGTGGGTAGGGAAGCACTGCCTAAGGGTGGTGGTGACCACGCTACAGCCTGTGCTAGAGAGCTGGCTCAAGAATATGGCAAGGCTGCTTTGAGAAATTTTGTAAAGCTGCATTTTGCTAACTACAAAAGACTATAATTGACCGCTTAGTCAGTAATGTAAAACATCATATAAGCTATTATTTATGAAAATAGGTCATTTGACTAAATAAATTTGTATTAATATGTTGATAATTGAGATGTCTTAAGAAGTTTTTAAGGCATCTCTTTTCTATTTGTGGTAAAATATAAATATGAAACGTTTAATAGTAAATGCCGATGATTTCGGTCTGCATACACAAATTAATAAAGGTATTATTAAGGGTTATCGTGAAGGCTTTATTACCAGCACATCTATTATGCCAAGTGCGCCTGCATATGAGGAGGCGGTGGCACTGGCAAAGTCCGAACCAGGACTGGGAATTGGTATACATCTGACATTAGTTGGTGGCGTAAAGCCTGTATTGCCAATAGATAAGGTAAGCAGCTTATTGGACGAGAATGGATTGTTTTTGTCTGATTATGGAGCTTTTGCTAAGCGTTATTACACAGGTGGTATTAAAGCGGCAGAGCTGGAGGCAGAGCTGCGTGCACAGCTAGAAAAAGCACTTACAGCGGGATTGAATATTACCCATATTGATAGTCATCAGCATCTGCATGTGCTGCCAGGACTAAATAAACTTGTTTTAAGACTAAGTTGTGAGTATAATATTAAGAGAATGCGAATCCCCTTTGAACCATATTTATTTAAAGGTGGCTTTGATGCTGGTTTAGGTAGGATGATAGGAAAATGTGGTCTTAGCTTTTGCTCAGCTATGGCAGCTATGGGGGCTAAGGCTGATGGTATACACTACCCTGACCATTTTTTTGGTATGCTCGCAGGTGGTAATATTAACGAGTCATTGATAGAGAATATTATAAAAGCTTTACCTGAGGGTACAAGCGAGATCATGACACATCCAGGCTTGAACAAGAATGAGCTGGATAGGGTCTTTAGCTGGAATTATCATTGGGAGGATGAGCTACAGGCTTTTCTTTCTGAGAAAAATAAAGCTTTATTAAAGCAGGAGCAAATTGCTCTAATAAATTTTGGTGGTTTTGACTGATGAACAAAAAACTGCTTGTCCGCCTGATTATGTTGTTTGCATTTGTACTTATGATTTCGGCGGCGGTGATTTATTTTACATTTGATATACGAGCATTGGACTATCTTGCCATGTTTGAACCGCGGTGTATAATATTGGCCTTGGGTTGCCTTTTTATAGGCCTGTTCTTTGACGGATTGCGCCTAATAACCTTAGCAAAGGTTACTGATGAAAGGTTGACTATGCGTCAGATTATTAACGTGGTTTTAAGCAATTACTTTTTGGCGCTGGTAACTCCTGGTGCTAGTGGTGGCGCTATTGCCCAGGTAATGTTTATGCGTAAGGCAGGCGTACCTGTAGCCAAGGCAACTGTGGTGGTGCTGGTGCGTACCATTATGTCCATTTCTTTTTTGATATTGCTAGTACCATTTGTACTTCATAGTGATAATGATATTGTGAAATGGATGCCAGCCTATGCACTCACGCTGCTTTCAGTGGTGTTTATTTCGTTACCGCTGTTGGCTTTCTTTTTGATGCGTACGCGTTACCCGGAGCAGTGGCTTTATGCATGTACAAGTAAGTTTTCCTATACTACAAGGCGTAATTGCTTTATTTGGTATCGAGAGTTTAAAAATGCTTTTATAGTTATGGGTAAGCATCCACTTATGGTTATCCGTGCCTTTATAGAGTCCGGACTTAGCCTGCTTTTTATTTATGCAACTGTACCATCCTTCTTTACAGGATTGAATATTGATTTTAATATTATTCAGGTTATGGGACGAATGGTATTACTTAACCTTGTACTTTATTTCACCCCGACACCAGGTGGCAGTGGCGTAGCAGAGGCTGGCTTTGTGGTGCTGTTTTCTAATATTTTGCCAAATGGTGTAGAAGGTATCATGGCAGTACTGTGGCGTTTTGCGGCAGAATACCTGCCCTTCCTGCTTGGTGCAGTGGTAACTATTAGGGCATTTGGCTCTGATGTGCTTAATTTAGCTGCCGTTACTGCTAAAAAGGAATAAACCTAATAAGTGCTTTACGATTTTTATTGAAGAGGTTTTGAGAGAGAATGAAATATTTTGATAGAAATAGTCTGATGATTGTTGTCGGTGTAGCTATTTTTACTATTTTCTTTGGAATTGGTGGTGTACCGCTGCTTGACCCAGACGAACCGGTTTACGCGGAAACCGCAAGGGAAATGATTCAGTTTGGTGATTTTTTGTCACCGCGCATTTTTGGTGAATATTGGTATGATAAGCCGCCTATGTATTACTGGTTGGTTGCATTGGCACAGCTTGTCTTTGGTGATAATGAATTTGCTGCACGTTTTCCTGCTGCTCTGATGGCTGCTGGTACTGTGGTAATGGTATATGTTTCTGGAACAAAGCTGTTTAATGAAAAGGCTGGCTTCTGGTCTGCCCTGATTTTAACAAGCAGCATCCAGTTCTTTTATATGGGAAAGGCTGCTGTAACAGATACTACCTTGTTATTCTTTATGACAGGTGCAATCCTCAGCTTTATACATAAGCGTTATTGGCTTATGTATGTATGCATGGCCTTTGCAACTGTTACAAAGGGACCTATTGGTATTGTTTTTCCAGGTGCAATTATTTTTATCTACCTTTTAGTAATGGGCAGACTACGTGAAATCTTATCAATGCATGTTATTCGCGGTCTGTTGTTGTACTTGCTTATTGCTAGTCCTTGGTATTATGCCATGTACACAGTACATGGTATGCCGTTTATTGAAACATTCCTAGGCTTTCATAATGTTACGCGCTTTACTACACCAGAGCATGCAAGTCGTGTAACTATATGGTATTATTTCCCTGTCATTATCTTGGGTATGTTCCCTTGGACTGGGATTTTATTCCAATCTATTAAAGATTCAATTAGCGATAGCAGAATTGATGATATGAAGAATCTTGTTTTGCTGCATGTATGGTGGGGATTTGTATTTCTGTTCTTTACCGTATGCCAAACTAAGCTGACATCTTACATTCTGCCTATGTGGCCTCCTATGGCTATGATTATTGGCTGGAACATTTCTAGAATGATACAAAAGCAGCATTATAATACCAAATTCTATAGCTGGATGGTTGGTAGCGGACT
>USBG01000104.1 GCA_900552855.1 uncultured Phascolarctobacterium sp.
GCAGGTTAAGCTTACGCACAATGCCATTTAAATCATCACCAATAAGACTTAAGGAGCAGCTGCTTTCAATAAACAAAAGCTGTGGCTGCTTTTCCTGTAAAATTCTATTTAACGCCTCAGTCAAATATTTTTCAGAACCATAAACAATTGCACTATTATCAGGCTGTGAACCATGGAAACGGTCAGCCATAGTAAAATCTCCGTGCTCTAAAAATCTTAAAGCATAAAAATAACACCACAAAGGACCATTAACCATAACCTCAGCATTAGGAATGCCACAAAAAAATGCTCCTGCACCTGTCAACGCACACGAATCAACTTTATTACAGATATTACTCCAAGGTTTATCAGACATAAATAACACCTCCCTGCTTTAAACGACTGCGAAGTGTTCTATAAATAACATCCATAAAATGTAATTCACCACTAATACCCACCTGTGGCAGCATGGGCAAAAAGATTTGCTTCAGCTCTGGATGCTTCAGCTCATGAGTTGTAAGCACCAGCTCTGCATCCCTAAGCAGCTTTTCACCTTCTTTAGTATCTAAAATAGGTTTATTAGTATATGCCTTCAGCATATTAAGCATTTCCCGCTTATGCTCTTCATCATAGGCATCTAAAAGAATAATTCCCTGCAAATCAAGCTGCAGCGTTTTAATGGTTTCCAGCACTCCCGCAGGATGAAAATATATTAGCCAACGACCAATACAAAGGACTGTTTTCTTGCCCTTTGTTAAAGGCAGATATTTATTAAGTCCCTGCAGCAGGCGCTGACGCTCCTGCCAGATAAGGTCCTTAGCCTTGTCCTCACAGTCAAAAAGCTCGGCAATTTTTTGAATCCAGCGCTCCGTCCCCTGCCATCCTAATGGATAAATACCATCAAGATACTTTATATCAAAATCCGTATTCAAACGACGTGCCACAGCGTTTAAGCCAACGTAGGTTTGTCCACGTCCGCCCAAAACAATACTGCCCTCAGCTCTACCAATTTTCGCCATTTCTTCAAAAGAAATATAACCCGGAAACTGACCAATAACCTTAAGCCCTAAAGCACTTAGCAATGCAGTAACCTCTTTGGCATAATTTCCCCATGGTCCACCATTGTCACCTAAAAGCACTACAGTCCCCTTTTCTTTAGGAACAGTCTTAATAAAACGATCAATAAGCTTTTCAGTCATAGAAAAATAGCCTTCATAATATTCGCCATCCAAAAAGCCAAAGCTATCTATAGTCAAAATAGGAATATTATATTTTTCCTCTGCCTCACGAGCTACAGACTCTACATCATCACCAATTACGCCAGCTATACAGGAATTAGCTATGGCAATGCACTTAGGCTTATACGTTTCCACTGCATAAGAAATACACTTGCTTAATCTATCCGAGCCACCAAAAATAGTATGCTTTTCCTCAAGCTGACTGCTTAAAAGAGGTATAGCAGGCATCCCCTCACCATTACTGTCAGAAATACTGCGAAAATGAGAATTTATCTCCATGGTTCTAGTAACATGAGCACAAGCTCTGGGGCTATGAAAAATAACTACAAAGCCCTGGCAATGCGCCAATGCGCTCCACACGCCTGGCATACAGCAGCTACAGCTAGTACGACTGGCAATAAAGCGTTTTGTTTTAATCCCCATACTTAGCCACCATATCCTCTAGCTCCTCAAAGCTCATAGGAGTCGGAACAGACATATCCTTGTTATTCATCATATCCTGCGCCAGCTTACGATAAACGCCTGCCTGATTAGACTCCGGAGCATACTGCAGTACGGTCTGACGTTGGTTTTCTGCCTTATTAACAATTACATCACGAGGAATGAAGGCAATAAGCTGAGTATTAAGACGCTTAGCAAACTCCTCTAAAAGCTCTCTCTCATGAGGAGTATTGCGACTGTTGCCAATAATTCCACCTAAACGAACTCCACCTCGCATAGCGAAGCGTTTTACACCCTTAGCAATATTATTGGCAGCATACAGGCTCATCAGCTCACCAGAGGAAACAATATAAATATCTGTTGCATAGCCTTCACGAATAGGCACAGCAAAGCCACCACATACTACGTCACCTAAAACGTCGTACAAAATTACATCCTCATCCTCTATAACAGACAAAGACTTAAGCTTTTCTAAAGCCACAATAATGCCCCTGCCTGCACAACCAACGCCAGGCTCTGGTCCACCAGCCTCCACACATTTAATATCGTTATAACCATAATGAACAATATCTTCAGCGTTAATATCTTCTTTATCCCTCACGCAGTCCAAAACAGTTTGTCTACAAATTTTGCCTAATAAAAGTCTAGTA
Organism: uncultured Phascolarctobacterium sp.; assembly: GCA_900552855.1. Classification (GTDB taxonomy): domain Bacteria; phylum Bacillota; class Negativicutes; order Acidaminococcales; family Acidaminococcaceae; genus Phascolarctobacterium_A. The sequence goes on from USBG01000104.1 coordinate 2,309, forward strand.
GAATCATTTTTAGGGTCACAGCCAATTTGGCAAATCTTAAGTCCCATTTCACTCAGTGCTGCAGACAAATTAGAAGTAGTAGTGGATTTACCAATACCGCCTTTACCATAAATAGCAATTTTCTTCATAAAAAAACCTCCATAATAAGCAAGTATTGTGTCTTTTAGAAAACTCAGGCTAGCATCTAGCAGAAAATTTATATTTTTTTCGCATCGAACTCAACAATATGATATAATGTACTATATGTAATAAATTAAATTTTAAAGTATATACTAGTTATACTGTCAAGGATGTGTGATAATTATTATGAAAAAATCAGATAAGCAAAACTACTTTACCGCTGGTGAACTAGCAAAGCTTTTTGATATATCAAAGCAGACATTACTATACTATGATAAAATAAAGCTATTATCTCCAGACTACATCAGTGAAAATGGTTATCGTCACTACTCCATACAACAATATCTAGATTTAGAAATAATAGTTAATCTGCGTAATTTAAATATCAGTATTGCAGACATCAAAAGCTTTTTAGACAATCGCAGCAAGGAGCAGTTTGAGCATGTGGTTGCTAAAAAGAAGGAAGAATGTGAAGAAATAATCAAAGAAAATGAACGCGTATTACGAGCATTAGAAAATGTTACTGACAACCTCACTATGTATGACCACGTAATTTTGAATCAACCTTTATTATCAAGTCATGATACACGTCTTATCCGCATTACACCGCTAACAGCAAAGGATAATGGCAAAAGGCGCATCATTCAATTTACTAATCATACACAAAAAACCTTTCATAACCATTGGGCTCTGGAAAAGCATGTTGGCTGGTGTGTTGAACAAAATGATTTTTTCATCAACCATAACTGCTCCCAATCTAAAGCGTTTTTTTCTTATATCTATAATTCACCTCAGCATAAACGCACTGCAACTATGGAGCTGCCCGCAGGTCTTTACTTAGAGTATTTTTTTAAAGGCGCATACTGTCATAATGGCAATCAAATTGCTGCAGAGCTACAGGAATTTATCAACATCAACGGCTTTAAAGTAATTGGCGATGTTTTTGTATTGCCCATAGAAAACCACTGGCTCACAACAAATTGCGATGAATACTTTAATATGGTTTTCATGCACATAAGCAAATAGGCAAAATTAATAAATTCCAAAATTCATAATTTCCCGCATAAAGCTAAAGTCCCGACCTATGCCAACAACATAAGTCGGGACCTTTTTATTGTCTAAAAACTTCACAATACAAACAATAAAAGAACATGAAATCCTTCACTAAGTTAAATATTATATTAGCTTATTATAGAAAAACAGCTACCACCAATTAAGGTGATAGCTGTTCAGTCACTTATAACGTATCCTCAGAAGTATTTTCCTTCCTAGACATACTTTAATTAGAAGCTGTAGTTAACGTTTAAAAACCATTTGTTGTTTTCAACGTCACTGCCTTTTTGGTAGCTATAGCCTACGCCGTAGCTCCAGTCACCATTGCCTGCTTCCAGTGCTGCGGATGCCAACCAGCTGCTGCTATCCATTACATCATAGCTCAGAGTGCTCATGCCAGAGCCAGAGTTTACAGTTACAGCGCTGTCAGTATCGCCAAATGCGAAGATGTATGCCAGGTCAAACTTAGGAGTGAAGCGCCAGCCGCTCTCAGTAACGGTTTCGTTACGCAGGCTTACACCTACAGGCAGAGTCCATACGTTTTGGCTGTCGGCCTCGTTTTGGAATGCAACATTACCATTGTAGTTAGTGGTGTAGGAATCGCCATCAACGTTGAAGTAGCGCAAGCCAACGTACGGTACTACTTGAGTATTGCCATTTACATACAGTTTTTCTGCACGAATGCCAGCAGTCAGAATGTTGACATCTCTATCAGCAGTCAGAGTACCTTTTTCAACCTTACCGGTCAGCTCGTTGCTGGTCTTGCTGTAGCCAAGGTCTGCAATGAAGTTTACGTCATCCTTCTTCAGGTTGCTGTACAGGTTAACGCCCCAGGTATCAAAGTCGTTTTCAACGCCCATACCGCTGCCATCGCCATCGCCGTAAGCAAATGCGATACCATATTGATAATCACCCTTCTTAGCCAGCTCTGCACCAACCATTACGCCGTTATAATCATTGCTAGAGGTCAAACCGCCCATGCTGGAGCTTACGCCGTCAACCTCGTGTTTGTTGTGGATGTATTTAGCCCAAACGCCGCCTTCTTCAGCAACCTTATCTTCGCCATTTACCTTGTCTTGAGTAAATGACAGTCTCAAAGCTGCGTTGTCAGCAAAATCAGTTGCCATGGAAACGGAATTGCTGGTTACACCTGCTACCTCGCCAAAGAGCATACCAGTTCTCAAATCAGCACTAACATCACCAGTATCTTTAGTCAAATCACTGATAAAGTCTTTTGCGCCTTCGTTAGTATCTTTGCCATCTTTAACGATGCCTTCAAGAATACCACGAACCTGGCCACCGTACTCACCAAGAGCATTTTCCATAGACTCTACTGCTTTATTTTGCTCTTCCTCAGTCAGCTTTTCTAGCTCTTTATAGGTTACCTTGTAATCTTTATTATCCTTGTCTTCTACAACAGTGGCGAAGCCCTCTGTTCTATCATATGCCAGCTCATCTTCATTCCACAGTCTGCTGGTATCTGCATAGTTATCAGCAATGAAATAATCCTTGTCAGCAACCTTATCCAGCTTGCTAATATCAAGCTTAGCACCTTCGCTAACAGTAATTACGCCACCCTTAGCGTCAATAAATGCTTTATCGTTGCCTGCTTTTAAGCCAGTAATAGTGGTCACGCTGTCCGCTGCAAAGTTAACTTGATTGAAGCCAAAAATTTTGCTCTTACCCTCAAGAGCTGCCAAGGTGTTGTTGCCAGTTACATTAAGAGTGCTGTTAGTAACTTTAGATCCTTCACCTAAACCTTGACCGTAGAGCATTCCATCCACATTGCCACCGTTCAGGTTAATAATACTGTCTTTTACTAAAGAAGTGCCACCTTGCGCAGCAACACCGCCTGCTACTACGTCATTTTTAATATCTGCACCTTGCTCGATATTGATAACAGATTCGTTAACTTCTACGTAACTGCCTTTACCTGCAGCAACGCCGCCTGCTACTACAGCAGC
>USBG01000105.1 GCA_900552855.1 uncultured Phascolarctobacterium sp.
TGGTAGTGGCCATGGCACTGGTATGGGCGCTGGCGTTGGTGAAGGTATTTATTCTGCACCGGCTGTTCCGCCGCGTTTAGTACGCAGTCCCTATCCTGCATATCCTCGTGCAGAGTTAAATGCTGGTATTCAAGGTACTGTTGTGCTGAAGCTTTTGGTAGATACATCTGGTAAGGTAGAAAATATTACTGTTGATTCTTCATCCGGCAATGCAAATCTAGATAAGGCTGCTATAAATGCCTGCTATAAATGGAAGTTTACTAGTGCACGTAATAAAGCTGGACAAAATGTTCGCTGCTATATGAAGGTACCAATTACTTTTATGCCTAAAAAATAATATTAACTCTAGCTATCCTATTGCTTGAGGTGCAAGTAATGGAATAGTGAAATACTGAAAGATACTCCTAAGGTAGACTGCTTAGCATTAACGGTCTATTTTAGGAGTTTTATTTTTAAATGTAAAAGGACGTATTCCTTAAAAATGCTTTCTAAATTAACAGATTTTTATTCCTGTGTTTAGAATTGATTATAAAGAATACGTCCATAATTATTTTTCAGATAGATGTTATTAGAACAAAAAAAGACGTGCCTTCTACAAAATAGTAGTTTGCACGTCTTTGGATTTGTATTTAGGCTGCTTTAGCTTTTTTTACAGTGATCTTATCAGCTGTGTTTTCCTCAACAAAGCTTTGCTTTAAAACGTCATAGGTTACCTTGCTCTCTTTAGGTGTACCATTAACCTTTACGTTGCCTTCGAAGCTTGCTAGCTTGGTCTTCCAGTTGAAGGAGCCTTGATCAGCACTAATGGTATTGCTGCCATTTACAAAGATGCAGCTGCCGGTCACATAGGCGGTGCGTGTTTTGTGATAAACATCAACCTTGTCACATTTAAAGCTTAATTTATCGTAAGCAAGGGTTATATTGCCTTGTCCATGAACCTCAAGCTTATAAAGAGAAACGGTGGTTTGGTCGCCTGTAATAGTCAGCATAGTATCATGTGCTGGAAACTGTACAAAAACATTACCACGCAAATCATATACACCTGTTAATGGATTAAAGGTGCGGGTATCGCTTTTGATAACTGGTTCTGCAGCAAAACACAGTGATGGAATAAGCATTACTATGGCCATAACAATCAGCAATATTTTCTTCATTTTAATTACCTCTGTTTCATACATGAAATGAAGCTTATTTTTAGCGTAATCTATATTATAGTATTTTTTTATGGACACTGCAATAGTTAAAATGGAGATTTTTAAAAATTTTCAAAGAAAAAGAAGGATTTTAGCGAATTGCATTGAATATAGAGTATGTACCGAATAGTTATGGAGGATTTTGCGACATGAGCATCAATGAGGAGTACGAAAGTTTCAAAGAGCGAGTGCGTAGCGCTGCGGATATCGTTGAAGTAATCTCCGGCTATGTCGCACTAAAAAAGCGCGGTCAAAATTATTGGGGCTGTTGTCCCTTTCATGGTGAAAAAACACCGTCCTTTTCGGTTAATCCGTCAAAGAATATGTTTTATTGCTTTGGCTGCCATGAGGGAGGAGACATCTTCAAATTTATTATGAAAAGCGAAAATTGCGGCTTTGTAGACGCATTAAAGCTTTTAGCCAAGCGGTATGGAATCCCTGTTCCGGAGCGCCAAAAAACGGCGGCGGAGATTAAGGTAGAACAGAGAAATGCTCGGATTTATGATACTAATGCTATGGCTTCACGTTTCTTTCAGGCCTGCCTATTAAAGACGGACTACGGCAAGGCAGCGCTGGATTATTTAAAGGGACGTGGCATTACTGATGATATCATAAATGGTTTTTCCATTGGCTATGCCTTGGATAATTACACAGCTCTTGTTTCATCACTTGGAAAGCGTGGATACACTGCTCAAACTCTTTTGGAGGCAGGTCTTGCTTTAAGGGGAAGAGGAATTTACGATAAGTTTCGTAAGCGAGTGATGATTCCTATTAAGGATCCAAGGGGGCGCATAGTTGGCTTTGGTGGACGCGTGTTAGATGATAGTACTCCTAAATATTTAAATACCGGTGAAACGGAATGGTTTAACAAAAGAAACCTTTTGTTTGGTTTTGATTTGGCTTTGAAGGAAATTCGTAGGCAAAATAAAGCTATTGTTGTTGAAGGATACATGGATGCAATTAGCCTGCACGCAGCAGGAATAACTAATGTTGTAGCATCCATGGGAACGGCATTTGCAGCGGAACAGGCTAAGCTTTTGAAAAAAGCTGCTGAAGAGGTGATCTTTTGTTATGACAGTGATACAGCTGGACGCAGAGCATCTGTACGTGCTGTAAGCATTGCCGGAGAGGCTGGGCTTAGGGTGCGTGTGGCGACTGTGCCAGAGGGAAAGGATCCTGATGAATACATTCGTCATTATGGAAGAGATAGCTTTGTGCAGGTAATAAATAATGCACAGAATGGCATCGATTTTCAGATGGATGAAACGATTTCCCAAAATAATGTTACAACTTTAGCAGGAAAAGTTGAGGCTGTGTCGAATATACTACCATTCCTGTTAGAATGTAAAAATGAAATTGAGATAGCTGAGCATATCAGAAGATTGGCTCAACGGCTGACGATTGATGAGGGCCTGATTACAGCGGAGTATAGAAAGGTCGCACGTAAGGGAGCGACAAAAATTGAGAGATTTCCTGTTCAGGCACCTGTACAGCGCAGTAATACTGCAGAAAATCAGGCGGAGGCAATGCTTTTGGCTGTATTGCTGGAGACTCCGGGTAAAGCACCTGATTGCGTTTCCGTTGTAGATGTCACTGGGTTTAGTAGTCCAGCTCACGAGCAGATTTTTAAGCTGCTTTTGGAGCAAACCTACAATATTCCTGCTGATATGGATAAGCTATATGATAGTCTTGATGCTGATGCTACCTCTGTATTGGCAGGCATTGTTGCCAGATATAAGCCAGAAGGGGACAGGACAATGATTATGAACGACTGCTTGAGACAAATGCAGCGTTTGTATTTGGAGAAAGAGTATGAGAAGCACTGCAGGCTGGCTGAACAGTATGAAAAGACAGCTGATGCACGTTTTATGGATGAGCTAATGGAGAGTCAAAGGATCAACAATGAAATCAAAAAACTCTACAGATAATAAATTGAATAAGGTAAATAACAAGAATTTAGAGGGAGGGGACGCTATGGAAAATGATGCTAATAAATTAACCCAGGAACATATTGATATGCTTGTGGCTAAGGGTAAGGCTAATAAAGGTCTTCTCTCCTATAGCGATATTGCTAAAACCGTAAGAAATATAGATGTTAGTCCTGAGGATATTGAAAACCTGTACGATGTTCTTATCAACAAGGGTATTACTTTGGACGACAATGATTCTGGTGATGATGATGACGTTCCGCCGGTAGTAGAAGATGGTGACGTTAATGATAACGAAGAAATTAGCGAGGCTGAGCTTGCTAATTTAACCGTTCCTGACGGCGTTAATATTGACGACCCGGTTCGTATGTATCTTAAGGAAATTGGCCGTGTACCGCTGCTGGTTGGTGAAGATGAAACCAGACTTGCTAAGCGTATGGACAAGGGCAGACAGGCTGAACTGATTGAAAGCGGTTCTAAGGCTGATGCTTATGCGCCTGTATTCAGTGGCACTGAAAATACTCAGGAGCTTTTGGATATGTTTGATAAGTATATGGCTGAGGAATGGCATATGACTACCATGCGTTCCGTATTCAGAGTTGCTGACCTTATTAAGCAGCGCAAGCTGGAGGGTATTCCCTATACTGTAGATGATTATCAGGACCTTGTGTTTGAGTTTACTCGTGATGAACGTCTGCATCTGCAAAGACTTTTAGTTGAAAGAAACCTGATGATTCCTGGTTGTGATCAGGTAGTTATTGATAAGCCTACCAGTGTTAAGGATTTACATTCTCTGCATCAGATGAGTGGTCTTTTAGAGGAGATTAAAACTCGTCTCAGCACTGAAAGCGATGTAGCTGTTTTTGACAAATACATGAAGATGGAAAGCGATTTTAAGCGTTTACTTGGTGCTGTAAAGCGTCAGGGTGAGGATGCTAAAAATTGTCTGTCCGAGGCTAACCTTCGTTTGGTAGTAAGTATTGCTAAGCGCTATGTTGGCAGAGGCATGCTGTTCTTGGATTTGATTCAAGAGGGCAATATGGGCCTGATTAAAGCTGTTGATAAATTTGACTATAGCAAGGGCTACAAATTTAGTACCTATGCTACCTGGTGGATTCGTCAGGCAATCACTCGTGCTATTGCAGATCAGGCACGCACCATTCGTATTCCTGTACATATGGTTGAAACCATTAATAAGCTGGTACGCGTTTCCCGTCAGCTTCTTCAAGATTTAGGACGTGAGCCATTGCCGGAAGAAATTGCTAAGGAAATGGATACATCTGTGGAAAGAGTGCGTGAAATTCAAAAGATTTCTCAAGAGCCTGTGTCCTTGGAAACCCCTATCGGTGAAGAGGAAGACTCTCATTTGGGCGATTTTATTGAGGATCAGGATGCACCGGCTCCTGCAGATGCAGCTACCTTTACTCTCCTGAGAGAGCAGCTGGATGAGGTTTTAGAAACCCTTACAATGCGTGAAAAACGCGTTCTAGAGCTGCGCTTTGGCTTGGAGGATGGTCGTTCTCGTACATTGGAAGAGGTTGGCCAACACTTTGGCGTAACCCGTGAGCGTATCCGCCAGATCGAGGCCAAGGCGCTGCGCAAGCTGCGTCATCCGTCGCGCTCGAAGAAGCTCAAGGACTTCCTGAACTGAGCTGTCGCGAAAACGGACTTTATCGGCAAACTGACGCCTGCCCGGATTTCCGGACAGGCGTTTCTTGCGTTTTGACATAAAAAATTCGTGCAAAATCGCGAAATGAAGGCGAATAATCATACGCAGACGGTTGAGAAGTGCGAAAATAAATGCTATAATTAGTAAACACTCTGGCACCTATCACAAAAAGAAGGAGCAAATGTAAATGAGCCCAGTTTTTGTTATCGGACACCGCAACCCGGATACGGACTCGATCTGCTCCGCGATCTGCTATGCCGACCTCAAGCGCAAGCTGACCGGAGAAGAATATATCGCCTGCCGCGCAGGCCATGTCAACGCAGAGACCCAATTCGTCCTCGAGCACTTCGGCGTCGAGCCGCCGCGCTATATCGCCTCGTTCGAGCCGCGACTGAGCGACGTACAGTACCGCGAGGTCGCAGGCATCGACTCGGAAATGTCGCTGCGCCGCGCGTGGGACTACATGAACGAAAACGACATCCAGACGCTCGCGGTCGTCGATGAGGACCGCCATCTGAATGGACTGCTGACGCTGAGCGACATCGCGCGCTTTTACATGGAGGATCAGGACGCGAACGCGCTGGCCGAGGCAAAGACCAGCTACCGCAATCTGGTCGATGTTCTGGACGGCACGCTCGTCAAC
>USBG01000106.1 GCA_900552855.1 uncultured Phascolarctobacterium sp.
TAGATAGCTGCCGGTTAGAATAAAACCTGTACCATTGGTACAGGTTTTATTTTTTTTGATAAAATCTGATTAATTAGAAGGGGAAAATGTCAGAATTATGATTTCTAACATTTGTCACAAATAATTTTCAAGCGATTGTCCTCAAATTGAGGACTTTTAATGATTTAGAATACTAAAAATATACTACTTTTATATTTTAAAAACTATACAGACCATTTCAATGATGATTTGAGACAGATTGGTTAATAGGTAAATATGTTTGCATGAATAACAAGAAAACACCTTAATATTATTTTGCACATGGAATTATATAAATTTATTTACAGACTTGTTTTTTTATAATCAATCTGCTATAGTATTACTGTTTTTGATTAATATATGGGATAATAATATTAGAGAAAGAATTTAAGGAGGAACAATGAATTTTATTGACAAGAATTTGAAAGGTTTTTTACTGTGTTTAGCTATTGCGATACCATCTTGGTATCTCGGAAACATCTATAAGCTTATTGGTGGTGCAGTTATTGCTATTATTGCTGGTATGCTAGTTGCTTTGTTTATTAAGGATCAGACACCATTTGAAAGAGGTATTAAGTTTACTTCCAAAAAGATTCTACAATGGGCGGTTATTCTCTTAGGCTTTGGACTTAATCTTAATGTAGTTTTAGCAACAGGAAAGCAGTCTCTACCAATTATAGTATTAACAATTAGCACATCCTTAATCATTGCTTATGTTATGCATAAGATTATGAATATACCTGATGATGTATCTACACTGATAGGTGTAGGTTCTTCTATCTGTGGTGGCTCTGCAATTGCTGCTACAGCCCCTGTAATCAAAGCTAATGATGAACATGTGGCTCAAGCTATTTCTGTTATCTTCTTTTTTAATGTATTAGCTGCTATTATCTTTCCACCGCTAGGAGAGCTTATTGGATTTAGTACTGTTTCTGGTGAAACATTTGGTATTTTTGCAGGTACAGCTGTTAATGATACATCCTCTGTAACTGCTGCAGCTGCAACCTGGGACAGTATGTGGGGACTTGGAACTGAAACCTTAGATAAAGCGGTTACTGTAAAATTAACCCGTACCTTAGCAATTATTCCTATAACCTTGATTTTAGGTTATCTGCATGTACGTAAAAGCAAAGGTAATGCTGAAAGTAATGTAAGCCTCAAGAGCGTATTTCCTTTTTTTATTTTGTATTTTATTGGTGCTTCTCTTATAACTACTATTGCAGTGAATCATGGTGTTGATGTTAAAGTATTTGCACCTATTAAAGAGTTGAGCAAGTTTTTTATTGTCCTTGCAATGGCTGCTATAGGTCTTAACACTAATATCGTAAAGTTAGTAAAAACAGGTGGTCAGCCTATTATTATGGGTGCCTGCTGCTGGCTTGGTATTACTGTAGTAACTTTAGCATTACAATATATGCTGCATCTGATATAAGCTGCAGAAAATAAGAAGACCAACCTATTTTACTTTAAAGTAGAATAAGTTGGTTTATTTTATTTAATGGAGAATTTCGTGGAGTCCCCACATAATGAGACCTGCAGCTACTGCGTCATCAGACATTCTTTGATGTTTATTTTTTACCTGACTGCGAACACTGCCCCAATTAATACCATAGGCTTTGCAGATTTCCTTATAGGGCTTACCGTTTTTCTGCATCCAGAATATATCTTCAAAGTCATGGCCGGTAATTTTGTTAGCAATGTATTGGGTGATAATTAAATCCTTCAGACTCATGCCAGCTCGGCGTGCACGTCCATAATTAAAGTTATCTAAAGCAAGAACAGTTAGGATAATATCATTGCAATCGCGATGTTCTTTTTTATGATGCTTATATTCGCTATGAATCTTTTTACCATTATCATGTTTTGGTTTAGCTTCTACAGGTAGAGCAAGAAAGCTACTTAAAATAAATGTACCTAAGAGAACACTTGCTATTGTAGATTTTAGGGACTGTTGCATAAATCTCACTCCTTCTCTAGCACAAGTACTCGATAAACGTATATAGTACCTGCAAATTAATTATATCATGCTTATAGAGCTTCATAGAATAGTCCTAGAGAAGAGTTCATAAACAATTTGATACTTTGTATAGGAAAAATAAAAAGGCTCAAGAGATAAGCTCTTGAGCCTGAATTATCAAATGGTGCGGTAGAGAGGAGTTGAACCTCCACGGGGTTGCCCCCACTAGCTCCTGAGGCTAGCGCGTCTGCCATTCCGCCACTACCGCATTTCCTATTCATTTTGTTGCTTCATCAGCAACAAGGTAATGATACCATACAATGAATAAGCTGTCAACACTTTTTTATATTTTTTTCATTCAATTGACATTTATCTTGTCTTTATAAAGTAAATAGTATTTATCTCTATCCCTAAGTACCTTAATTACATATTCCCTTGTATCTGGATACGGTATTTTTTCAGGACTATTAAAGTTGTAATCCCAGGAGTTTTGCTCCATCCATTCCTTAGCTTGACCACGACCAGCATTATAGGCAACTAAAAGCAGCACCATATTTCTTTTAAATTCGTGCTCCAGCTCACCTACATACCAACAGCCCATACGAATATTGGTTCTGCTTTCATAAAGCTGGTCCTCTGTATATCCCTTAAGCCCCATCTGTTCAGCAATCCAGCTGCCTGTTTCAGGCATAATCTGCATTAAGCCTACAGCGCCAACCCTAGAGACAGCCTTGTGATTGAAGCCACTTTCGTTTTTAATAATTGCAGCAATCAGAAAGGGGTCAATTTTATTTTTTTCACTATATGTTACTATATCCTGCTGATAATCCCACATATAGACAAAGCGAGTCTGTACAGCATCGCTGTTCCAAAAACGCCATCCACCATAACACAATACCGCTAGTCCTAAAAATCCCATCAAAAGCCATTTTAAAAGTCCAACAGAATCTTTCCTCTGTCTTCTGCTGCTTCTTTTTCTAGTTTTTGCCATTATTTTTTATAAGACCTACCTGCTCATGCACCTTTGCAATAATTTCTTCCAGTGTACCACTATTATCCAGCACTACGTCAGCAACACGGCTTTTTTCCTCTAAGGACATTTGAGCCTCAATACGTGCCAAAAGGTTTTCCTTAGTTATGCCACCACGCTGCAGGCCTCGCTCTATTTGCAGCTCTTTGCTTACAGATACTAGCCATACAGTATCAACACGCTTATGCCAGCCACATTCAATCAAAAGCGGCACATCCAGCACTGCCATAGGCTGCTTCTCATCCTTACATTTTGCTAAAAAATCCTCAGCACCCTGCCATACGATTTTATGAATAATAGCCTCTAGCTTAGCTCTTGCTTCATTATCATTAAATACAAGCTCCGCTACCTTAGGACGGTTCAGCTCGCCATCTTCAGTAAGGTATTCCTTGCCAAAGATTTCAGCAACTTGCTCTAAGGCCGGACTTCCTTTAGCTACTGCCATACGACTAGCCTCATCTGCATCATAAATGGGCACGCCCAAGTTACACAGCTCTTTGGACACAGTGCTTTTGCCTGAAGCAATACCACCAGTCAAACCAATAGTAATCATTTCTCTAACTCCTTAAACCAGAAATTTTATTTTTGACAGTTTTCGCAATAAACAGTGCCTCTGCCACCAATTTTAGTTGTGCTTAATGCCTGTCCACATTTTTTGCAGGGCTCACCGCCACGACCATACACCAAAAGATAATTTTGGTTGCTGCCTTTATTACCCTCGCCATCCTTATAATCACGGAAGGTGGTACCTTTATTTTTAATACCTTGAGCAATAACAGCATTCACAGCTTCAATCAACGCCTTTATTTCAGTCTCGCCAAGAGTATTAGCCACACGCATTGGCTTGATAGCAGACAACGCCAAGCACTCATCAGCATAAATATTACCTAAGCCTGCAATAATGCGTTGATCAAGAATAAAGGTTTTGATTGGCTTACGGCTTTTAGCTGCTAAAGGAGCTAAATATTCATAGGTCAAGCCAGCACTTAAGGGCTCTGGTCCAAGTGTTTCGTAGCCATCAATATAATGGTCATTATCTGTTACTAAATACAGCGTGCCAAAGGTACGAATATCTGTAAACCACATGGTTACGCCATCACTAAGAGTAAATTTAATTTTGGCATAGGCTGGGGCCTCTAGCTTGCTATCCTGAGCAATAAGGGCGCCTGTCATACGCAGATGCACAATCAATTGCTGCTTTTCACCTAAATGCACTACCAAATATTTTCCTTTGCGACCAATCCTAGTAATAGTCTTACCCACTAATCCTGCAATAAACTGCTCAGGTGTAGGATATTTTATGAGGCGTTCCAAATAAATTTCTATAGTCTCAATTTTTCTATTTTCAATATGAGGAGCAAGAGTTTTACGAACCTGCTCCACCTCCGGCATTTCCGGCATATCTATCAACTCCTATTTTGTTTCAGCCCAATTAGTACCAAAGTTTACGTCTGCTAGCAGAGGAATTTCCATTTTTACTGCATTTTCCATGGCATTACGAACAATTTGAGCAACCTGTTCCTTTTCAGATTCTGTAACCTCAAGTACCAGCTCATCGTGTACCTGCAGCAAAATGCGAGACTTAACGCCAGCCTCAACCAGCGCCTTTTGCACATCAATCATAGCACGCTTCATAATGTCTGCAGCAGTACCCTGAATAGGAGTATTAATAGCAGTGCGCTCTGCAAAGCTACGCAGATTAAAATTGCTATGCTTAATATCAGGCAGATAACGACGGCGTCCCATTAATGTGGAAACATAGCCCTGCTCTCTAGCCTGAGCAACAATATCTTCCATATATTTTTTTACGCCTGTATAGCGTTCAAAATAGCTCTTAATATAGCCAGCAGCCTCTCCACGAGTAACGTTCAGCTGCTTAGCTAGTCCAAAATCACTAATGCCATAAACAATGCCAAAGTTTACTGCCTTAGCTCGAGTACGCATTTCTCCAGAAACCTCTTCCATAGGCACGCCAAAAACCTCAGCAGCAGTACGTGCATGTACGTCCTGTCCATGACGGAAGGATTCTAACAGCAGTTCATCCTCAGCAATGCACGCTAAAATACGCAGCTCTACCTGAGAATAGTCACAGCTCATAAGATAATCATAGCCTTCACCCGGAACAAAGATGGCTCTAATCTGTTTACCCTCTTCAGTGCGAGTAGGAATGTTTTGCAGATTGGGGTCAGTACTGGATAAACGACCTGTAACCGCCACAGTCTGCTGAAAATGAGTATGAATACGCTTAGTAATGGGATTCATCAAAGGCTTTAAACCATCCAAATAGGTGGATTGCAGCTTAGCCAGCTTACGGTGCTCTAAAATAGTACCAATTAAGGGATGCTTACCCTCCAGCTGCTCCAAAACATTAGCATCAGTGGAATAGCCGGTTTTAGTCTTTTTAATTACAGG
>USBG01000107.1 GCA_900552855.1 uncultured Phascolarctobacterium sp.
ATATAGTGGGGCCGATAGTATTGTAGTAACGATGTGCAAAGAATGTATGCACGCTTTAGAGCTTTTGCAGCTTCCTGAGGCAGTAAAAGATGTGATTAAAGCGTTTGTCGCTAAAAAAGATGATATATATTCTGCAGGCTCTATTGAGCGTATGACAATGCTGGTGGATGGTAAGCTGCAAAATATTCTTTTTGTTGGCTGTGGCGAAGGTAAGGACTGCAAACCAAACAACTTCCGCAAGGCTGCAGGTAATGTTGTCAGAGAGTTACATAAACTAAAATCAGAAAAGGCTGCTTTGGTTGCTGCTATTACTCTTAATCCTAAGCGTGATTACTATTTAAACGCTATTGCTGAGGGTTTATTCTTAGGTGCATATACATTTACTGAATATAAAAGTAAAAAAGATGATGCTCCTATTTGTAGCATAAATGTACTAAGTGCAATACAAAATGCCGATGCTGTTTTGCAAAATGCTGAAATTGCTGCAGAAGCTGTGTCCTTTAGCAGAGATTTAGCAAATCATCCTGGTAATGTTATCAATCCTTTAACTATGGTTACTAAGGCTACAGAGGTTGCCAAATCATTGGGCCTTGAAATCGAAGTTTTAGATGAAAAGGATATGGCCGCCAAGGGAATGAATTCCTTACTTGCAGTTGGGCAAGGCAGTGAAATTCCGCCTAGATTAATTACCTTGAAATATAATGGTGCAGGTGATGCACCGTATGTTGCTTATGTAGGTAAGGGTATTACCTTTGATAGTGGTGGTATTTCCATTAAACCTGGCGATGGTATGGGCGAGATGAAGGATGATATGTCTGGATCTGCTGCTGTTTTAGGTGCAATTAAGGCTATTGCTGGCTTAAAGCTTAAATGTAATATTATTGCTGTTCTAGCATGTGCAGAAAATATGCCTAGTGGTAAGGCTCAACGTCCTGGTGATATTGTTCGTGCTGCTAATGGTAAAACCATTGAGGTTGTGAACACGGATGCAGAGGGCCGTATGGTGCTTGCAGATGCTGTTTGGTATGCGTGTGAGCAAGGAGCAGCTAAGGTAATAGATATTGCTACCTTAACTGGAGCCGTAATCATTGCTTTAGGTAATGAAACCAGTGGTATTGTGGCTAATAATGATGAACTAGTAAAACAAATTATGGAAGCAGGCAAGCAGTCTGGCGAAAATTATTGGCAGCTTCCATCTTTGCCAGAGTGCAAGGAAGCAATTAAAAGTGATGTAGCAGATTTATTAAACAGCGCAGGACGTGCTGGTGGATGCATCACTGGTGGTCTCTTTGTAGGTGAGTTTGTTAAGGAGGGAACTCCATGGGCTCATATAGATATTGGCGGTACCTCTACTAGTGAAAAAACCAGTGGTCACAAGGTTAAGGGTTGCACTGCCTTCGGTACCATGACCTTGATTAAACTGGCTGAAGCATTGTAATAAATTCGTCAAAGAGTGAGTGACGCTAATGAAGAAATTTGTTGATTTACATACACATAGTACATTTTCAGATGGACGTTACACGCCTACACAGTTAGTTGAAGAGGCTATTGCTAAGGGTATTAGTGTCCTGAGCATTACTGACCATGACTCCTGGAATGGTATTAATGAAGCCTTTACAGCTGCTTCAGGACACAATATTACTATTATTCCTGGTGTAGAGCTTGGCACTCAGGTTAATGGTGAAAGTGTCCATATTCTTGCTTATCATATTGATACTAATAATAAAGCACTTCAAGATAAAATGGATGAAATGCGCCATGGCAGAGAAAAACGTTTGTATAAGATATTGGAAAAGCTTGATAATCTTGGCTATCATATCGAGGTTGAGGCCTGTGACCCTAAAAATAGAGCTGTAGGCCGTCCTCATGTTGCTAAAGCACTGGTGGCTAAGGGCTATTTTAATACAGTACAAGAGGTATTTGATGCACTGCTTAGAAATGGCGGTCCTGCGTATGTTCCTCAGCCTAAGCTTTCGCCAGAAGAGGCAGTCGAACTTATTCATAATGCTAGTGGCATTGCTGTATTAGCACATCCATCAGAGCTTAGTGATGGCGAGCTGCCAGAAAAGCTTATACAAACCATACCTTTCGATGGAATCGAGGTATATCATCCTAGCTCTGCAGAAAAGAACGAATTCGCAAAATGGTTGAAGCTAGCAGAAAAGTATGGACTGCTTGTTGGTGGTGGCAGTGATTTTCATGGCATATTAGACCGTTTTCCCCATGAATTAGGAATATGGGATGTAGAATACGAAGCAGTTAAGGGTATTATTGAATATAAAAACTTACAAGACTAATTTAGATTAGCTGTTTATTAAGGGTTGATATTATGGAAGTTGTAGCATTTGTAGGTCCTAGCGGTACTGGTAAAAGTCATCGCGCCATTGGGGTAGCCTTTGATAATAGATGTGAGGGTATCATAGATGACGGTCTTTTGATTAAAGGTACCAAGATTTTAGCTGGAACCTCTGCTAAAAATGAAGATAATAGAATACAAGCAGTAAAGCGTGCTATTTTTACTGATGATGAGCATGCTAGGGTAGTACGAGAGGCGTTAGCTGCAAGTGGTATTAAACGATTACTTATTATTGCTACCTCTGACAATATGATTAATAAGATTGTAGGCAGATTGCAGCTAGATAAGCCTATAAAGACTGTCTATATTAATCAAATTGCTACTAAAGCAGAAATAAAAAAGGCACGCTATTCTAGACTCCATGATGGCAAGCATATTGTCCCAGTTCCATCAGTAGAGCTAAAGCCGCATTTTACCGGTTATTTTGCGGACTTACCGTATAATATTTTTTCAAAGCACCGTCGTCAGGAAAAAGAGGCAGACCGTTCAATTGTTCGTCCTGCATTTAGCTTTTATGGCAAACTGCTTATTGCAGATGGTGCCATTGAGGACATTATAAACATCATTGGTAAAAAGGCAGCTGGAGTTAAAAAGGTTACTGATATTAAAGTACGACGTCGAAGTGATAATAGTAAGGGAATTGTCATCTTTGTGGAAGTTGTACTGTACTATGGCGAGAAGATTTTTGTCGTAACAAAGCAGTTACAGGCAAAAATCAAGAAAAAGGTAGAATACATGACTGCAATGCAGGTAAAAAATGTTAATGTTTCTATACGTAGTCTTGCTCTTAGAGAGCCATTGAAAAAATAGTGGGGCAGGCGCTAAGATGGCTTATAAAATGATGGCTATTTTTAGAAAAGTGATATCTACAAAAAATGCACCTTGCGTATTAAAACGCAGGGTGCATTTGTTTTTAGAGTATTAATTTAAGGTTTCAGGAGCGGTTTCTACTGCGCCAACTGCATCGGCTTTTTCAAAAACAAATGCAGGAGAAGGATAGTAGAAGTGGCAGTGGTCAAATTTAACGTTTTCGTTGCTGAAACGATTTACTAAAGCCTGACCAGCATCCTCTTCGAAGGAAACAATGTTTTCTTTGCTAATGCCGTCAACATTATTAACAACAGAAATCAGGAAAGGCTCAACAATGGGAGCATCTTCGGGAACCATGCTGCGGTCTGCAGGCAGTACGGGAACAATTTTGATATCGCCAACTACAGTATTTTCGTTGTTTACAAAATATACACCATAATAGTTATCATACAGGGTACGAGTCAGTTTAAAGCCAGCGCCAGGGAATTCTTCGGTACCGCAATCACCCATATATTTGGGAGAAGGATAGTAGAAGAAGCATTGTTGGAATGCAATTTCCTCAGTAGAGAAGCGTTTTAAAATAGCGTAGGAAGCACGCTCTTCAAAGTCAATCAGATTGTCTTTGTTGATATCAGCATCGTCAACAATAACAAGTAAAACTGCAGGAACTTGGGGAGCATCTTCGGGAACCATGCTACGGTCTAAAGGGATGTTGGGAATAACAGTCAGATTACCAATAACTCTTTTATTTTCATCCTGTAGGATTGCACGGAAAAAGTTGTCAAAAAGAGTACGTTGTAAACGCAGATTGTATGCGTTGTTGCTCATGGATATCACTCCTTATACAATTTAAAAGTCACAGGATATGTAATACATTCCTGCGAAAAATATTTTCCATAATATTGTAACATAAATTACGAAATTACGCAAAAACTATTCAGTTTATTTATTGAAGAATAAATATATCTGTTTTTAAAATTGTGATAAAGTTAACAGTTTTATAGAATATAGGCGTTAAATATATTATAATGTCAAGTATTATGTATACAACTGTAACTGAGCAGGATTTTAAATTAATTATAACGAATAATAAACTAAAAATATGTTGCTTTATTCTTTGGCGTAAATGCTCATATTAAATGTTTAAGGAGGGGATTCCTATGAAAAAACTTTTAGTCTTTTTACTCGGTATTATGGTGATGGCTGCTATGACTGCTGGTTGCGGCGGAGATAACAAATCAGATGGCAAGCCTGCTGCACAAAAATTCATTACTATTGCTACAGGCGGCACATCTGGCACCTATTTCCCATTAGGCGGTGCGTTGGCTGATATTCTTAATAAGAATGTACCAGGTTGTAATGCATCTACTCAATCTACTGGTGCTTCTGTAGCAAACGTAAATCTGTTACAGCAAAATAAAGTAGATATTGCATTCATCCAAAATGATATTGCGTACTATGCTGCCAATGGCACGGAGATGTTTAAAGATAAAAAGGTTAGTGGTATTAGAGGCTTAGCAACACTTTATCCGGAAACTGTGCAAATTGTTACTTTAAAAAAATCTGGTATTAAAGATGTTGCGGACTTCAGAGGCAAACGTATTGCCGTTGGCGCAGCTGGTTCTGGTACAGAGGCCAATGCTCGTCAAATTATGGCTGCATATGGCATTAAATATGATGATGTTAAAGTTCAATATCTTTCCTTTGGTGAAGCTGCAAATGCATTAAAGGATGGTAATGTTGATGCTGCGTTTGTTACCGCTGGTCATCCTACTGCAGCAATTCAAGATATTGCAACTCAAAATGAAGTAGTTTTGGTACCGGTTGCAGATGATAAGGCCGATGCTTTGATTAAGCAATATCCTTTCTATACTAAGCTCACTATCAAGTCTAATACTTATGCTAACCAAACTGTAGATGTTCCTGCAGTTGCAGTTAAATGTATGTTGGCAGTTACTGATAAAATGGATGAAGGCACTGCTTATAATGTAGCCAAAGCCTTGTATGGTAACCTTGATCGTATGAAAGCTGCTCATTCTGCGGCAAACGCTATCTCCAAAGAAACAGCTAAAGACGGCATGTCTGTTGAACTTAATGCAGGTGCCGAAAAATTCTTTAGCGGTAAATAAGATTATATCAAATGGAAAATCAGAAAGACCGGAAACCGACTTTGTGCGGCTCCCGGTCTTTTTTGAAGAATAGA
>USBG01000108.1 GCA_900552855.1 uncultured Phascolarctobacterium sp.
TCGCCAGCCATAGCTGATGGCACGTTACGGAAACGGCTATATGCCAGTCCAGCCAGCATAGCACCAATCATACTGCCTGGGAAAGCCAGCAAGCTGCCTGTACCAAACATATTTCTCAAGCAGGAAATTAAAAAAGCAATTGTTACAGCATAATCAGTACCTAAAAGCACAGCGGCCATAACATTAATAGCATGCTGCACCGGAAAACACTTGGATACACCTGCCGGTATATAAACAAGATGAGCACTTAAGGTACCAATAGCAATTAAAAGTGCTGCAGATGTTAATTTCTTAGTTTGCATAATAATCCTCCTCATAGTCTTTTCATAATTTGTTCATATATTCTTGCTTGCTATATTATACCATTTTTATATTGATATGTGCTACAATAGTTAGAAAAAGGATAATTTTCCAGAAAAGGAGCTACTGATATGCAATTATTAACAGGTTTAAAGGTTATAGATTTTTCTAAATGGTTACCAGGTCAATATTGCGGCATGCTGCTAGGTGATTACGGTGCAGATGTAACCAAGGTAGAGGATTTGGCAGGCGATTCCACCCGCCGTTTTTTTCCTGATAAGGAGCCTGGTATGAGCTATTGGCATTTAATGCTCAATCGTAATAAACGCGGCGTAGCTCTGGACATAAAAAAGAAAGGTGGACGAAAGCTGCTGCTGGAGCTTTTAAAGGATGCAGATGTATTTTTAGAAGGCTTCCGCCCTGGTTATTTAGCACGCTATGGTCTTGATTACGAAGCAGTAAAGGCTGTAAATCCTGGTATTATTTACTGCTCTATTACAGGCTTTGGTCAAAGCTGCCATAAGCCTGCCCATGATATGAACGTAATTGGACTAGCTGGTTTAAACTCCCTAGATGGCGAAGGAGCTGCCTGTGTATCCGAGGTCCAGGTATCAGCCTTAGGAAGCAGTTTAAACGCTCTCAGCGGTATTTGCATGGCACTATGGTCTAGAGAACGCACTGGCACAGGTCAGCATCTTGATGTTAATCTTTTTGCCACTGCCTTAAGCATGCAGGTAGCAGGCATCAGCAGCTTCTACGGCTGTCAGGAAACTGGCTGCAAGCCCTTTGGACGTACTGCTCATTATTACAATATTTACCAAACCAAGGACAACCGCTACCTAACTGTTGGTACCATTGAACCTAAATTTTGGCAACGCTTCTGTGATTTAATTGACTGTCCTGATTTAGAAAAACGTCAATTTGACTTTGAACATGAGGAAGAAATTGTAGCAAAAATCAAGGCTATTATAGCAACCAAAACACTATCAGAGTGGTTAGAGCTAATTGGTAGTGCCGAGTTTTGTGTTTCCCCAGTCTGTACATTGGAGGAAGCTCTGCAAAGCGACCTGGCCAAGCAAACTAATATGCTTACAGCTCAGGAAAGCGATATAGGCACCTTACATTATATTGAATCACCAGTTAAATTCTCTGATGCAGAAAGCAAAATTACCCGTCGTGCTCCACGTCTAGGCGAGCACACTGAAGAAATATTGCAAGAGCTAGGTCACACTGCAGAGGAAATAGCAGCTTTACGCCAAGAAGGCGCAATATAAATTATAAAATTATTAATAATGATATTGAAGGCATTCTTGTTTCATTAAAAAGCTGTAGCCTGCATCTACAAAAATGCACTTTTTAAAGCATTAAACTGCTTAGTGCATCATATAAGTGTGCCTTTGTATCTACAATTTCAGTACATCAATAGTGATAATCTGCACTATTCATAAAGGAGGTGCCTCATGACACATTCCATAAGGAGAATACTTTATGGCATAATTTTTGCCTGCTTTATGCTGCTTGGCAGCCAATCCGCTCATGCAGGCATGATTAGCCTGGAACAGGAAATAGAAATGGGCCGTGAAACAGGTCAATACCTAGAGGCTCAGTACGGAGTTGTACAGGACCCTGCTTTGCAGGAAAGAGTTAATAATATAGGTCAAAAGCTAGCCGCAGTTTGTGGACGTGACGAAGTTAAGTTTTCCTTCAAGGTCCTTAACAGCGATGAAGTCAACGCTCTAGCTTGTCCTGGAGGCTTTGTCTATGTCTTTAAAGGCCTTATAGATTATATGCCTACTGATACGGAGCTGGCCGGTGTTTTAGGTCACGAGATTGGCCACGTTTCACAAAAGCACACCATTCACGCTATTGAAAAACAAATGTGGACAACACTACTCCTCATTGCTGCTACTAAAGGACAAGGAATAGGCCTTGTACAGGCAGCACAACAAGCACTTTTTGCAGGCTATAGCCGTACTGATGAGCGTGGTGCTGATAAAGAAAGTGTTAGCAATACTGTTAAAGCAGGCTTCAACCCCTATGCAGCCTTGATTACGGTCAACAAGCTTAATGACCTTGCACAGCAGGGAGGCGGTGCTGATTATGGACTATACAGCAGTCACCCCGAACCGGAGGAGCGTATCAAGCGAGTTACCAAGCAAATTGAAAAGCTTCATATTACGCCCCTAGTAAAAATCATTGATGACGACCACGCCTCTGTAACCGAGGATGATTGGTGCTTTAATATTGACCAAAGCATTGGCAATACCAAGGCTAAATACAGAGCCTACATGCTGGCAGGCAGCCTGTGGACCGTTCGTCAACGCGGCAAAATAAATCCTAACTATTTTGTTGTCTATGACAATGGCGAGGAAGCTGATATTTATTATGATGATATCCAGCTTTTACGCCTTTACGAACAGGATGCAGGAGCCTTTGGTAGTGCAGGCGCCTGCGCCTCTGCCTGCGCTGACAAGCTGCGTGAATGGTCTAAAATCGCTAATAGTAAGATGACGGAAGCTGATTTAAAGAAATCTGCAGCTAAGGACAATCCTCAAACAAAAGAAACTATTAAAGACGCTGTTCCCATTATTTCTAATAAGCCTACTAAATAATCATAGAAAAAAGCCACAAGGCTCCCGATGGTCAATCCATCAGGAGCCTTTTTTACACGCATCACCTTTATTACTATGAATGAAGCAATTACCAATTCATAAGCATCGATTATTCTCATTCATGCAATCCTTGTCAATTATAAACTAGACCTAAATTGCAATTAGAAGTTGCACACTTTTTGAAAATCAAGCTGCGTAAATCTTATCGAGTTCATTTTCGAACAGATCATCAGGTGTTTTGTAGCCTAGAATTTTCCTAGGTAATAAATTACACCAATCAGCTGTAAACAGAATATCTTCAGAAGTATATTTATCTATCCTCTTGCCTTTAGGAATCAATCTTCTTAAAAGACTGTTATGGCGCTCGTTTGAGCCTCTTTCCCAAG
Organism: uncultured Phascolarctobacterium sp.; assembly: GCA_900552855.1. Taxonomy (GTDB): domain Bacteria; phylum Bacillota; class Negativicutes; order Acidaminococcales; family Acidaminococcaceae; genus Phascolarctobacterium_A. The sequence goes on from USBG01000108.1 coordinate 3,299, forward strand.
AACTGTAGGGATGAGCAAAGTATACTTTTGTAGTTGTGTTATTTTCAAGCTCTGCGAGTTCAGCAAATTCACTGCCGTTGTCACTGGTTATAGTCTTGAATATCTGGCTGAACTTATCGCCATAATACTTCTGCAAAGATTGCATTGCTGCACTAATTGCAGATGCAGTTTTTCCGTCAATCTTAATAGCTATGTACTTGCGTGTAAGGCGTTCTACAATAGTCAACACCACTTTGTCACTCTTGCTTTTACTGCCTATTACGGTATCTATCTCCCAGTGACCAAACTCGTTACGGCCTGCTATTTCATCCGGTCGTTCATCTATGCTACGGCCAAGATGCTTTAGGTTTTCCTTAACGTTACGACGACGTTTGCGTCTACGGACTTTTAGCGGAAGGTCGATATTACGCACTGCAAGAAGCATAGAGTCAACATAGTTGTACAGTGTTTTGACACACACCATCTCAGAGGCTGAAAACAATCTGTTTTCTTTGGCAAATCCATGACAGGCATCTAAAGACCAACCTTTTTCAAGAACCATCTCAACAACCCAGGAAACAAACTTACTGGACAGAAACCTTCTGGATTTCTTGATACTGTTAGCATGACTTTGTTCATATGCATTTTGTGCACGTCTTGCACCATATCTGCCCGTATTATGATGAGAACCACGCTTCAATTCGTTACGGATAGTATTGGGAGAACAATTGAAATGTCTAGCTAACTGACAGAGAGAATAACGCATAGATTTATTGGATAACATACCTTGTAGTTCTCTGCGGTCACCATAAGAAAAATGTTTACCTTTTATGTGTTTTGTGGTATCTTGAGTGTAGTCCATTGTGATTACCTCCATGTTGGTTTTTGTTTCGCAGCTTAATCTTAACACAAAGAGGTCACAATGGACTATTTTTATTCTGTTTTCAAGGTGTGCAATTTCATTTTACAATGAACCGAAAAAACAAAAGGGTGGTTCTTCAAAATTTTGAAGAGCCACCCTTTATTGATATACAGGTCATACTTTACTTAGATCCTCTACCTGTAAAGAATACTAAAAAAACAACTACTAAAAATACAGCTAAACCTACCCAATCTCTGTCTATAAGCAGTTTAACCAGCATAGCAGCAAGAAGAAGGCCTACAATTATTACTACTCCATTCATAGCACCACACGCTCACTATAGCAAAAATAACAAATGAAAAATTAATCCATCACTAACATTAAAAGCACTTAATGACGTCTTAACACATATTTTAAGAATTTTTACTTGAGACAAATCTACCCCTTATCTGCTTTTAAAACATCTCATACAGCAGGGCAGCGTCCCCCTGCACCAGTTCCAGATGGGAGCGCAACGTTTCAAGCCCGCTTTGCACCGCATCGGTGGGTAGATCCCAGTCTTGGGCAATTTCAGCAGCCAGTTCCGAGAGGTCCTGCTCCCGCAGAGCTGCCAGCACATTAGACGCCAGCTCACCCTCCAGCAAAGCGCAGTCCAGGTTATCCTCCATCTGGGGAGCAGGAAAACGGACATCCAGATCCAGCTCGCTCTCACACCAGTCCCAGATGGCCATATAGACCACGCCGGAGCAGTCTCCGTTGGACAGTTCCTGCCGCTGGCCGTCTTTGAGAAGATAAAAGGATGCAATCTGTGACATGGTGATTCCTCCTGCAAGTTAATCTTACGCGTCTCCTCTTTGCTCCAGCAAAGCAAAAACTTCATTCATATCCATTTCGAACATGACACTGTTTGCCTGCACCGGTGCAAAGTAGTAGGCAACTTTTTCTGCGCCAAATTCCTGCTCTATCTGCTCCCATTCTGAAGTGGGATAAATACAGAAAGCGAGGGTATCGCTACCGAGCGAGCCCATATACCAGCGGAGCTGATACTGCGGCGACAGATACTCCTGAATACTTCTCAGTGTAGTGTCACGGTCGGTACAATCATCTGCGTAGGGGATCGGTGCGCTGACACCATTCTTTTTCATAAAAATATCAACACCGCGTT
>USBG01000109.1 GCA_900552855.1 uncultured Phascolarctobacterium sp.
GGACGCATTTCGTGAAGAATTACAGGAATTTCACGCTTTACAAGCTGCCATGCTGCCTCACAGCCTGCCAACCCAGCGCCAATAATATGTATAGGTTTCATATATACCTCTATTCTTTAAATTCTTTTATGCTTCATCAGCAGGCTTAGTTTTTCTAGTACCAGCTTTAGAAGTAGTAGTTTTTTTAGTAGCTGCTTTAGCAGCTTTCTTTACAGTGGATTTGGAAGCTGTTTTTTAGCTGTCGTTTTCTTAGCTGCAGTCTTTCTAGTAGCCGTCTTTTTAACATTTTTTTCTGCTACAGTTTCTACCGTAGTGTCAGATTTAGAAGTACGTATAGGTCTTGCATTCTTGCACTCTGGATTGAGACAATACTTCAGCTTACGACCGCTTCGTTCCACATGCTCACTCATCAGAGAGCCACAATCAGGGCATTTTTCCTCAATAGGCTTATCCCAGCTTACAAAGCTACATTCAGGATATTTTTCACAGCCATAGAAGGTTTTTCTGGTTTTGCTCTTACGCTCAACAATATCAGCACCACAAACAGGGCAAGCTACACCTATTTTCTTTAAAATAGGCTTTGCATTACGACAGTCCGGGAAGCCAGGGCAAGCCAGGAACTTACCAAAACGACCATCCTTAATAACCATTTCACGACCACATTTTTCACAGAAAACTCCTGAAGGTGGTGGTGGCGGCGGTGGCGGCAACGGATTTGGCTCTACATCCTCCAAGTATGTATAGATATCACGAATGATATCCTTTTTGTCCACCTTATGCTCAGCAATCTCATCCAATTGAGACTCCATCGCTGCAGTATAGGGAATATCAATTAGGCGTGAATAGTTCTCGGTAAGCCAACCATTTACCTTAACACCTAATTCGGTTATCAGCAGCTTTTTTTGCTCCTTTGCAACATAGCCACGGTCCTGAATAGTTTGGATAACGGTTGCATAGGTAGAAGGACGACCAATACCCTTTTCCTCCAGCTCCTTAACTAAGGATGCTTCTGTAAAATGTGCAGGAGGCTCGGTAAAATGCTGTTCAGCAGGCAATAGCTTATATAGCAGCAGCTTAGTGCCCGCCTCTAAATAAGGAACCTGTTTATCCTTTTCTTCGTCATCCATCGCCTTAGCATTCAGCTGCAAAAAGCCTGCAAACTTAAGAATGGAGCCACTAGAACGCAGTTGATAATCACCAGCGTTAATCAAAAGAGTAGTTACATCATATACTGCATCACTCATTTGACTAGCAACTGCACGATTCCAAATCAATGTGTACAGTCTAAGCTGGTCACGAGTAAGGTGTGCCATCATTTCCTCAGGAGTGCGTAAAACGCTAGTCGGGCGAATAGCCTCATGAGCATCCTGAGCATTTTTCTTGCTGCTGTAGTAGTTGGGCTTTTCAGGACGATATGCTACACCATATTTAGTTTCAATATATTCTCTAATTTCATGGATAGCAACATCAGCTAAACGAACAGAGTCAGTTCTCATATAAGTAATTAAACCAACCGTAGCTTTACCAACATTTACGCCTTCATATAGCTGCTGCGCAACCATCATAGTCTTTTTAGTAGAAAAGCCTAGCTTTTTATTAGCCTCCTGCTGCATGCTAGAGGTAGTAAAAGGCGGCACAGCGTGACGCTTGCGCTCCTTTTTAGTAGACTCACCTACAACATAATCAGCCTGCTTCAAAGCCTCCTCTGCTGCACGAGCCTCCTCTGCAGTATGCATTTCTAGCTTTTTGCCTTTATACTTTACTGCATCCGCTTCAAAAATAGGTGCCTTTGCATCTTCTCTCAGCTTAGCACTCAAGGTCCAGTATTCCTGGGGTACAAACTCTTGAATTTCCTTGTCGCGGTCTGCCACAATCTTAACTGCAACAGACTGTACACGACCAGCACTAAGACCCTTGCGTAAAGGCCACAGCATAGGACTAATCTTATAGCCTACGATACGGTCAATAATACGTCTTGCCTGCTGAGCGTCAACCATATTCATATCAATAGTACGTGGATGCTTAATGGCATCCTTAACCGCATTACTGGTAATTTCATGAAACTCAATACGACAATTTTTATCCTGGTCTAATCCCAAAATATTAGCTAAATGCCAGCTAATAGCTTCGCCCTCACGGTCAGGGTCAGTTGCCAGATATACTTTATCTGATTTTTTGGCTAAGCCCTTCAGCTCTTTAATCAAATCGCCCTTGCCGCGAATATTAATATATTTAGGTTCAAAGTCATTTTCAACATCTACACCAAAAGTACTTTTAGGTAAATCACGCAAATGCCCCATGGAAGCCTTTACAGTAAAGTTTTTACCTAAAAACTTTTCTATAGTTTTAGATTTTGTGGGAGACTCCACTATTACCAAATTTTTAGTCATTAGTTCTCCTCCTAGCTGCGACGGTAACGCTGCATTTGGTCAACCTTAACCAAGCCCGCTACCTGCATTTCTAACAGCTCTATACTAACAGCAGTAAAATCTGTATCACTTTGCTCAACAAGCTCTTCCATCGAAAGTGAGCCCTGACTAAGCAGCTCCCACAGCTTTCTACCTAAGGGAGATACACTGTCTGGCAGCGTTTTTTCCTGCTGTTTTGGTTTTGTTTCTCTCTTTTCTTCCTTTGATATGCTATCGATAGTCATATCAATTGTAAATAAATCCTGCTGTGTCGCAGATGGTTCAAGCAAATTTTTCCAACCAGACACATCCTCCAAAACATCCTCTGGAGAATCAACAAGCTTAGCACCATTACGAATCAAATCGTGACAGCCAACGCTAGTCCCATCAAAAATATTACCTGGAACACAATAAACATCCCTGCCTTCATCAGCAGCAATATTAGCAGTAATTATAGCACCACTTTTTCTAGCAGCTTCAGCAACAATTACTGCTGCTGATAGGCCTACAATAATACGGTTGCGAGCAGGAAAGTTCATAGCTAAGGGCAAGGTTCCAGGAGCATACTCCGAAATAACAGCACCCTGCTTACATATTCTAGAAAACAGCTCTAAATTTTCAGGCGGATACGCTTTATCCAAACCGCATCCTAAAACTGCTACAGTTTTGCCACCAACACGCAGACTTGCCTCGTGAGCAGCAGTATCTACACCTCTAGCGCCTCCACTAATAACAGTTATTCCTTCCCTGGCAAGAACCCCGGCAAAAACGCCAGCAGCCTTAATGCCATAGGAGCTAGCTTGTCTAGAACCAACAACTGCAGCTCCACATAAATCAGCAGGTAAATTTCCTTTGACGTATAGTATCAGGGGTGGGTCGCTGATATTTTTCAAACAGTAGGGATATGCTTCATCAAATATTGATAATAGCTTTACGTTATTTTTACAACAAAACTTATAGATAAGCTCCGGTAAAGCATTATTCCTATTATTAACAAAGTTTTCCACCTGGCTTGCTCTAACTAGCTTTTGAGCCAAAAGCTCTTCTGCGGATGCCTTAAATACAGCCTCTGCTCCACCTAACCTAGCAATTAATGCTGGCAGCTTAGCTCTGCCAAGACCAGGAACTACAGCACAGATAGCAGCTAAATAATATACGTCCTTCATTACAAAAAAGTCACTCCTCTTGAGTATTATGCAGTCAGAGCCAACTTCTCGCCACAGCCGTCATAATATTTATTATTTTTCTACCATTATAGATATGAACATGGCAATAGTCAAGTGTTGCAAATTTTACAAAGTAAAAAGGCTTCCACGCGGAAGCCTTGAAACAAGTTGATTTTTATCCTATACAATAAATAAAATTTTATTTTTCAGGTAACTTACTAATGATATATTCGCAAATATCCTTAGCTGCATTAGGTTTACCATAAAACTGATGTGATACACTGCTATCCATACTCATATTAAGAACGCCTTCTACCAACTGCTCCAGATTATGGGCCACATAAGCATGACAGTGACGATGCAGGAAGGCTGCATTTCCGGCCTCCTGACCTGGCAATGGCTTGTAAATCAAAAACTGCAAATCACTAACCATAACCTCTGCGGCAGTTAAACCACCAGCCTTAGTAATAATCATATCGGCTGCAGCCATCAGCTGCGGCACATCCTCACGAAAGCCATATATCTCCAATAAAGAACCATAACGCTCCTTAAGACGCTGCGCCAATTTTTCATTACGTCCGGTTATGGCAATAAGACGAAGCTGTGGCACTTTTTTCTGCAGCTGTTCAACAATCTCCTCCATAGGCAGCAGTCCTTCACCGCCGCCCATAAGCAAACACACCTGCTGTGTATTATTCCACCCAAAGCTTTTACGACACACGTCCTTATCTAAATGCAAATATTGCTGACGTACAGGAATACCATAAGCAAAAATCTCTGCATTGCATTTGATTTTCTTACGCAGCAGCTCATTGCCAATAAAATAAGTATTTACTCCATCAACAAGCCACCAACGATGTACAGTAAAGTCTGTTATAACTGCTCCTAACCACAAATTGGGATGTGTTTCCTTATAAATGCTGATAATGCCAGCCGGAGTAGCATGAGTAGCAACTACTGCATCAGGCTTTACCTCTTCCAAATAAGACTTGGCCAACCTTGCCAAAATTCTGTTCAGAATAGAACGAAGCCACAGAGAACCGCTTTCCCTATTGCCCCATTTATAGGCAACTTCGTAAAGCCAAGGACATATTTCTAAAATTTTAAGATAACAGCACAAAAATGTATTACCTATAAATCTTGGAAAAAAATCGAAAACATTACCATGTATAACATTAATATCTGACTGCTGCTTTAAAACCTGCTCTAGTGCTTCAGCAGCCAGTTTGTGACCTGAACCAATAGGAGCCGAAAGCAGCAATACCGTGTATTTTTTCTTCATTGCAATATCAACCCTAATAATTTTATTGAAATAACTTGAATAATAAACGCTAATATTGTATCATATTTTTAATATATTCAACAGAGAAATCTCTGTGACAAATAAAAATTGGAGGATCTGAAGATGACAAAACGCTTACCTGTGGAAAGCTTTGACTTTCCGGTAGATAAAATTAAAGCCGGCTATTACACTGATGCTTATTTTCTCCGCTCTGAGGAAATCTTAAATGGTGACAACCACCATCCACGCGTTTTAATGCAGATTTTCCCCCGCGCTAATGTAGTACTTTGTGGTATTGATGAAACTATTGCATTACTGAAAAAATGCTCCTTTAATCCTGATAATTTAGTTATTCACGCTCTCCATGACGGTGACGAGGTAGAAGAATGGGAAACCGTAATGACTATCGAAGGCGACTATGCTGACTTTGCTCATCTGGAAA
>USBG01000110.1 GCA_900552855.1 uncultured Phascolarctobacterium sp.
GGCGAGCCGCAATACGAGGAGCTAAATCACGACCATCAGCAGTTGCACCCATTACCAGAGCCGCAGGCTTATAGGTCTCTACCAGCTGGCAGATAGCATCAGTGTACAAATCAGTGTTATATTCAGCATATTTTGCTGCTTCAATTACGTAAACCTTGTCAGCACCAGCCGCAATCAGCTGCTGAGGAATATCGCCAGCTTCTGCAGCAACTAAAACTGCACAGCAGGTTTCACCAGCCTTAACAGCCAAATCAGCAGTTACGCCAATAAGTTCATAGGTTACGCTAATGGGAGCACCATTTTCCAGCTCAGCAATTACCCACAGGTCCTTGCCTTCGTTATTGGTAACCTCAGCCTTAGGAGCAACAGACTCCGGAGAAATTGCCTCTACAGGACATTCACCAACACAAGCACCGCAGGAAATGCATTTATCAGCATCAATCTTAGCCTTGTCATCAACAATATCAATTGCACCTACAGGACAGCTGCCCACACAATTTTGGCAGCCAATACAAGTTTCTCTATCTACAACCATTGCCATTATCATTCACCTCAACGAGTAATAATTTTTGCTTCTACGAGCTTTTCAAACAGCATATCTACTGCCTTATCAATATCTTCTTCATTAATGATTTCGCTATTGATTTTTACAGGCTCGGGAGTGAAGGATTTTCTAACCTTGGTAGGAGAGCCTGCCAGACCAACCTCTGCAGCATCTACACCTAAATCAGCAATAGTCAGAGTAGGAATAACAGCCTTACGAGCCTTCATTTTACCCTTAATGCTTGCAAAGCGCGGCTCTTTTTCTGCTTTAGTAACGGTTACCAAAAGCGGAGCAGCACAAGCCATAGTCATGGTGCAGCTTTCGTTTTCACGCTCTACAACAAATTTATCATCAGCAAAATCCAGCTTCAATGCACCAGTGATTTGAGGAATGCCAAGATGCTCAGCAATTTCCGGACCAACCTGTGCAGTGTCGCCGTCAACTGCTTGTTTACCGCAAAGCACCAGGTCAAATTCGCCCAAATGCTTAATAGCAGCAGCCAAGGTTACACTGGTAGCTAAAGTATCAGAGCCAGCTAAAGCTCTATCGCTAATCAGTGCGCCTTCATCAGCGCCCATAGCAATTGCTTCCTTCAATACATCTGCAGCCATAGGCAGACCCATAGAAAGACAGGTTACCTTACCACCAAATTTGTCCTTCAGGCACAAAGCAGCTTCTAAAGCTTGACGATCGAAGGGATTCATAATATTTTCTACGCCATCACGCAGCAGGGTGCCGGTTTCAGCATTAAATTTTACGGTTGCAGTATCCGGCGTTTGTTTTACACATACTATAATATTCATTTGCATCCTCCTTGCAATGTAAATTACAAACTCTTCAGTTTATTGTAACATTTTTACAGCTAATCTTGCAAGAGTGTTAAACCTTTTCTTACAAATTAGCGACACTAAAACGTTATTTTGTCTAATATATTTTAGTTATTGCCCAACTTTTTATATGGACTTATTAGTCATTTATCCATTAGCTTGATGGAACCCTTGCCAAGGATACGCTCTATTTCTTCAATAAACCCATCACTGGCTGAATCCACCCAAAAATCCTGAGAGCATTTAATGGTTTTGCGTGACCCCATCAAATGCATCAGAACCATGTCATTACCCTTGTGCTTATTAAAGGCACGCATCAGCTCGCGCTGCACCAGATTGTTTTCCATATAATCATCAATTTTAATATGAACAACAACCTTAGAATCCTCTACCAGCTGATCAGCCTTAAGAGGATATACTCTTGTTGCAATTATTTTACGCTCTCTCTCATCTACGCTATAGCGTCCCTCTACAGCCACAATACCGTCCTTATAAATATCTCGAATGGATTTTTGGAAGGCCTGCGGAAACACAATTACAGGAAAACGTCCTGTAAAATCCTCCATAATCAAGGTAGCCATGGTGTCGCCCTTTTTAGTATTACGCAGGCTGCATTCAGATATGATACCTGCTATCTTCACATAGGTACCATCAGCAAGGCTGCAATTTTCACCAATAAACTGGTATAACGGCGTATATCCGCGCAGCACCTTTTCATAGGATTTTAATGGATGTCCGCTAACATAAAAGCCTAGCAGCTCTTTTTCCTGCTGCAGCATAATGGCTTGCGGCATTTCCTCCAGCTTGGGCAAGGGAATATCATTAACCTGAAACTCATCTATGTCACCAAAAAGATTCATCTGACCAGACTCTAAATCCTTCTGGTAGGCACTGCCCTGCATTACTGCCTGCTCCATAATAGCCAGCAGCTGTGCACGGTTAGCCTCAAAGCTGTCCATAGCTCCACTTCTAATAAGATGCTCTATAACACGCTTGTTAACAATACGCATACTTACACGATTACAGAAATCAACCAAGTCCTTAAAGGGGCCACCCTCGCTGCGTGCGCGGACAATTTCTTGTACAGCTCCTTCGCCTACGCTCTTGATGCCGCCCATACCAAAGCGGATAGCACCAGCCTGATGCACACTGAACTCCTCCTCACTTTCATTGACATCAGGAGGGAGAATTTTAATCTGAGCATTACGACAAACACTAATATACCAGCTTAGCTTATCACCATCAGTAATAACACTGTTTAAAAAGGCCGCCATATATTCCGTTGGCCAATGAGCCTTTAGATATGCAGTTTGATATGCAACCAAGGCATATGCTACAGAGTGAGATTTATTAAAGCCATAGCCTGCAAAATGCTGCAGCAACGCAAAAATATCTGCACTAACCTCTTCAGGAATATCGTGCAGCTTTTTGGCACCTTCAATAAAATCACTGCGCATAGAATCCAGCTCTGAAGCCTTTTTCTTACCCATGGCGCGTCGCAGAATATCTGCCTGACCAAGACTAAAGCCTGCCAAAGCAGAGGTTATCTGCATAACCTGCTCCTGATAAAGAATTACGCCATAGGTATCCTGCAGAATTGGCTCTACTAGAGGATGCAACACCTTAGCAGTACGCTGACCATGACGACCTGCAATCCGCCATTCCTGTTCCTAAGGGGCCAGGGCGATACAATGCAACCAAAGGAATCAAATCCTCAAAGCTAGTTGGAGCCAAATCAACTACCAGCTTGGTAATACCTGCAGACTCCAGCTGAAATACACATGAGGTATCACCATTACAAAGCATTTCACAGGTTTTTTTATCATCCAAAGGAATATGGTCTATATCTATTATTTGACCTGTAGTTTTTTCAATAAATTTAATGGCATCACCAATAACAGTTAAGGTACGCAAGCCCAAAAAGTCCATTTTTAATAGGCCAAGATTTTCTACCTTATCCTTATCATACTGAGTAATGATGCTGCCTTCACCCTTGCCTGTATCATTACCAATCTGCAAAGGGACATAATCCATAAGATTTTCTGGTGCAATGATAACGCCTGCAGCATGAGTACCAGGATTACGTGGCAAGCCTTCAACGCTGCGTGCAAGGTCAATAAGCTGCTGCACCTCCGGACGCTCCTGATAAGCCTTATGCAAATCATTGCTTGCTTTAAGTGCTTTATCCAAGGTCATTCCCAGTTCACGAGGAATCATTTTAGCTATTTCATCAACCTCACCATAGGTCATGCCTAAAGCCTTGCCTACATCACGCACTGCTGCCCTAGCCTGCAATGTACCAAAGGTGATAATTTGTGCCACACGCTCCTTGCCATAACGAGCAACAACATAATCCAATACCTTTTCACGGTTTTTATAGCAAAAGTCCGTATCAATATCAGGCATGCTGACACGTTCAGGATTTAAAAAGCGTTCAAAAAGGAGATGATAACGCAACGGGTCTATGTTAGTAATACGCAGCAAATAGGCTACTACAGAGCCAGCAGCACTGCCACGACCAGGACCAACTAAAATATCGTGCTTACGACAGTAGTCGATAAAGTCCCAAACTATAAGGAAATAACAATCATAGCCCATTTTATGGATAATGTCCAGCTCATAATCAAGTCGGTCCATTACCTCCTTGCCTGCATTGGGATAATGAGCTGCCATCCCCTCCATACACAGATGACGTAAATAGCTTTCGGCATCAAAGCCCTCGGGAACAGCAAACTCCGGCAAAAGCAGCTTGCCAAACTCCATATTTACATTACAGCGATCAGCAATTTTAGCAGTATTGCTGAGGGCTTCGGGGCAGTCGCCAAAAAGCTCCTCCATTTCGTCATAGCTTTTAAGATAAAAGCTATTATTAGGAAAGCGCATACGCCCTGGCTCATCAACTGTTGCCGTAGTTTGAATGCATAGCAGCACATCCTGTGCATCAGCATCCTCCTTACGTACATAGTGAAGGTCATTAGTAGCAGCCAGACCAATGCCAAATTCCTTGGCCAGCTCCTTTAGAGCAGCTGTTACCCTATGCTCTTCCTCTAAATTATGGTCCTGAATTTCTAAAAAGTAATTATCCTTGCCAAAGATGTCTATATATTCCTGAATAGCACGACGTGCCCCATCCATATTTCCTTGAAGCACCAAAACTGGCACCTCGCCTGCTACACAGGCACTAAGACAGATAATACCTTCGCTATAGCTACGGAGCACATCCTTATCAATACGTGGCTTGTAATAAAAGCCCTCTAGCTGACCTATGGAAACTATTTTCATTAAATTGTGATAGCCTGTGTCATTTTCCGCCAGCAGTATTAAGTGGTACATACCACGATTTGATTTTTCACAGTGTGACCCTGTAGTTAGGTAAACCTCACAGCCAATAATAGGCTTAATGCCCTGCTTTTTACATTCCTGATAAAATTCTACTGCGCCATACATAACGCCGTGGTCCGTAATAGCCAGGCTATCCATCCCCAGCTCCTTGGCATATTTTACAAGCTGAGGAATCTTGGAGGCGCCATCTAAAAGACTATATTCAGTATGTACATGTAAGTGTGTAAAACGTCTCATTTTTCCTCTCCCCACATTAAACCTGAAATAAGAAACAGCAGACTATAAACTAAAGCCGGAAACAAGCTGTTTATATCCCAGGAACTAATATATTTCCAAGTACAAGCAGCAAAAATTCCTGCCGCAATTGCACCAACTCCCATGGAGGCACGCACCTTGCCTGGAAAAAATATAGCAAAGGTTAGCGGCAAAAAGATCCCACTGCCACGCAGCGCCATGGATAAATAATTCCACTCCAAAACAGAGGACTCCAAATGCTGAAAAACAAAGCACATAGCGCCCAAGCTTAC
>USBG01000111.1 GCA_900552855.1 uncultured Phascolarctobacterium sp.
GCACATTATTTTATTGACCAATTTGCTGATGAGCTTCCTATTCCTTTAGTACATATTGTTGAAGAAACTGTATTGGCTGCACAGCGTCTTTCTCCTGAAGGTGCGTGGATGCTGTCTACAAAGGGTACCCGTGCTTGTGGCTTATATCAAAAATATGCCGAAAAGCATGGTTTTACCTTGTATATTCCTGATGAGCGCCAAAGCGATATGTCCCAACAGGTAATTACCTATGTTAAGGCTAACAAGCTGGCAGAAGCTGGCGCATTAATGAAGGAGCTAGTAGAGGAGCTGTGGGCAGAGCGTAATTTGCCAGTAATGACTGCCTGCACTGAGCTTCCCTTAGGTTATGATGCTTCTGGTCTGCCGCAAGAAAGGTCTGTGTCTAGTATTGGAGCTCTTGTTGATGCTACCGTTAGTAAGCTGTATGATGAAGTAGAGTAGGCATATAAAAAATGTTATATACTTTGTGCTCGAGGCATTCTATGAAGCATATATAATAATATTTGACATATTTAATCAATAGTGCAATGTCCTTTTGAATTTACTTAAGAACATTGCACTATTTTTATATAAAAACATCCAAATCCTTCTATCCAAGTAGAAATAATATCATCGCTTTGAGCTTCAATCATTTCTGCGAGTCTATTAAGTATTTTGGGATTTATCCTTTTGTCATTAGGATTTGCTATTAATGCTCTTTTGCTTTGGGTTATCCATACTTTGGTTGTATCTTGTGATGGTATACCATCAGAAATATGTACATGTATGGGTTCTAATGGAGGTCATTCGTTGTACCCAAAATATACTCTATAGGAACCGAATCTAAGCAGTTGCGGCATCTGATTCAAAGCCTCCTATTTGAGAGTATTTAATCATAAGATGAGCATTTTTCTTAATACGCTCTAGGATTAGTTTTTGTTCTGAAGCGGTGTATCCAATTACATCTTTAATTTCATATTAATACAAAATAGAAAATTCCCCCAGCCTTGCTGAGGGAATTTTTAGTTGAAAGTCATTATTCTATTTTACTTTAAACGCTATTGCATAGAGCACTGGTAATACGATTAGCGTTAGCAGTGTAGCACCAGTCAGACCACAAGCCATTGTTACAGCCATAGCGTTCCAGAACTGGCTGAAGAAGAGTGGGATAAGTCCTAGAACAGTGGTGAAGGCTGCTAGCATGATGGGACGGAAGCGTACGATTGCAGATTCCGTAATAGCGGGTATGGGGTCCATACCTGCATCAAGGTGCTGTTGGATTTGGTCTACTAAAACCATGCTGTTACGGATTATGGTACCGCTTAGCGCTAGTACGCCTAACTCAGCCATAAAGCCTAGGGGAGAGTTGAAGAACAGCAGGCCAAAAATTACACCGATTAAGCCTAAGGGTGCGGTGATGACGATGATAATTAGCTTGCGAATATCCTGTAGCTGTAGCATTAGTAGTACCATAATGAGGATAATCATAATAGGAACTGGTTTGACAAGAGATTTTAATGTTTTATTACTATCCTCTAAGGAGCCGCCAATTTCAATCTTCAAGCCTGCAGGCAGATTGGAGCGTAGCTCTTTTAAGTCATTATAGACCTTTTGTGTTACGTCGTTGCCAGTTACACCTTCTACAATAGCACCGTTAACTGTAATAGTGGGGCGCAGGTTACGGCGCCAAATCATGTTATCCTCACTGCCATATTCCAAGGTAGCAACCTGAGATAGAGGTACAGCACCTTGTGATGTAGGTATGGAAATTGTTTCCAACTGAGTAATATCTGCACGCTGGTCAGGATTAAGACGGAAGACAATATCAATATCTTGGTCACCTTCAAGGTAGCTTGCTACAGTATAGCCAGATATTTGGGCTTGCAGCGCCATAGCTACAGTCTGTCTTGTTAAACCCATTTGCAGCAGCTTATCATTGTCGATTTTGAGCTTAACTGCATTGCTTTGCTCCAGCCAGTCCATTCTTGTCATGGTAACCTCTGGATTAGCGTTCATTACTTGACGTACCTTTTGGGCGTATTCCTTAACCTGAGCGTCGTTGTCACCGCTGACACGAAGCATTACAGGATAGGGGGCAGGGGGACCAAGAGGGATGGAACGGGAGTAAACAATTGCCTCAGGCAAATTATCGGCAGCCAGCTTAGTAATGCGCTGCTCCATACGAATGCGTCCTTCGATACTTTTAGCAACAACAACAAGCTGCGCATAGTTGTCACGAGGCTGTACTGGATCCATAACTAAAACGAAGCGGGGAGCACTTTTACCTACATAGGTAGAAACATGGTCTAAGTCCTCATCATTTTCTAAAAGCTTAGTTAGCTTTTGAGCTGCTTCGTCAGTTGTTTTTATACTGCTACCTTCGGGAAGGTTAAGCTCCACCAAAAGCTCCGGCCTAACAGAGGCAGGGAAGAATTCTTTTTTTACAAAGCTGAGCATAAAAATGGAGAATACAAACATACCAATTGTAATTCCGACAACTGCAGCTCTGTGAGCTAAGGACCATTTTAATAGGCTACGGAATTTGTTATAGAAGGGTGTATCATAGCTTTCTTCTTTGATAACTGTAGGACGAATCCATTCATAGCCTAAAACTGGAGCCAGCGTTGCAGATACCAGCCAGGAAAGCAGTAGAGTAATAGTCATAACAGGGAATAAACTGGAGGCAAACTCAGAGGCACTGGAGTTGGAAAATGCTATTGGCATAAAGCCTAAGCAGGTAATAACAGTACCGCAAAGAAGAGGCCATGCACATGTTTTAAAGGCAAAGGAGGCAGCCTTAAGACGGTCCCAGCCCTCAGACATTTTAACCTCCATTAGCTCAACTACGACTATAGCATCGTCTACAAGCATACCAAGAGAAACAACTAAAGCACCAAGAGATACCTTGTGCAGGTCAATTCCTAAAGCATACATGCCGCAGAAGGAGCCTAAAAGAATCAAAGGAATGCAGCAGGAAATTACATAACCACTGCGGCGTCCCAAGGAGAATAAGCTTACTACAAGAACAATGATGATTGCCTCGTAAAGGCTTTCTGAGAATTCACTAATGGAGTTTTTTACAACCTCTGGTTGATTGGCAACCTGATTTAATTCTAAGCCGAGTGGAAGCTCTGCCTGAATTTTTTTGTTTTCCTTAGCAAGATTTTCGCCTAAACGGATGTTGTCACCGCCATCTTCCATGGAAAGTGCAATACCTACAGCTGGTTGGCCGTTGAAATACATTTTACTTTCGGGAGGATCAGCATAATCACGTTTGATTTGAGCAATGTCTCCTAAACGGAATACCTTGCCATTAGCGTTAATTGGTATGTCAGCAATATTTTGTAAGCTGTCAGGACTACCGGTCAGGCGCAGGTAAGCATTACTTTTATCGGCTTCTAGCATACCAGAAGGAGTAATTGCTGTTTGCGCTTTAATGATATCAGCTAGGCTGTTGATATCTAAACCAAGCTGTGCCAGCTTATCTGTCTGCATTTGTACAAAGATTTTTTCTGGCTGTACGCCAACTAGCTCTACTTTTTTTACATCAGGGATGCCAAAGAAATCTAGCTTGATTTTTTCGGCATATTGACGCATGTCTTCATAGGAATAGCCGTCTCCAGTTAGGGCATAGATGTTGCCATAAACATCATCAAAGCGGTCGTTATAAAATGGACCATACACTCCATCAGGCAGGTCTCGCTTGATATCGTTGACCATATTACGAAGCTCCAGCCAACGCTGACGTACCTGGTCGCTAGGAACCTCGTCCTTTAAATGTACAGTAATTACACAGGTTCCAGGGCGTGAATAGCTGGTAATTTTATCAACCTGAGGTACATTTTGAATTTGCTTTTCTAATGTGTTTGTCAGGTGCATTTCTACATCCTTGGCGCTGGCTCCGGGCCATGCTGCAGATACAACCATTTGCTTTACAGTAAAGCTTGGGTCTTCGCTGCGTCCAAGTGTTTTAAAGGAAAACAGACCCATGACAAGAACCAGAACAGAAAAGAAATACACTATCTGTCGGTGTTTAATGGCCCATTCGGCCCAATTGACCTTATTATCCTTATTCTGTGTCATTATTGCTCACCGCCCTCTATCAGACGAACCTCTTGATTAGGAACTAGCTTGGCGATACCTGCAGTAATTACTACATCACCTTTGCTAAGGCCGCTTTTAACAATGACATTATTGCCGTTGTAGCCACCTATTTCGATAGGAACAAGCTGTGCGTGTTTATCGCGTACAATCCAGACAGAGGGATTATCATTGGTTTGATAAACGGCAGCACCAGGAATAATAAACTGGCTTTCACCAACAGCTTCCTTGTTAAAGCTTACCTTAGCTGTCATGCCAAGACGTGCTTCACTAGGCATATCGTTAATACTTACACGTACATTATAGGTTTTAGTAAGAGGGTCGGCCATAGGCGCTATTTCTCTGATGGTACCACTGCAGCTCTTATTAGGCAAAGCCCAAAAGCTTACATCAGCGTTGTCGCCAATAGCAATGGTTCCTAGGGCGTTTTCGGGAACACTGATTTGCACCTCGCGCTCACCATTCTTAACCACAGTTACCATTGGCGTGCCAGCTGCTGTAACCATGCCAATTTCACCACTAACTGCTGCTACGACGCCATCTACATCGCTACGCAGATTGGTATATTCCAGCTGATTGTTGTTGGCATTGGCCTGAGCCTGTGCTTGTCTTAGGGCTGCATTGGCAGCATCAAGCTGAGTATTGTATTGGTCGCGAGAAGCGGCACTAACTGCTCCACTAGCATAAAGAGTATTAAAGCGGCGTGCATTTTCTGCTGCCAGCCTTTGATTAGCAATAGCCGATGCTAGCTGAGCATTAGAGGCCTCTACAGCCTGATTAACATCCTTGGGGTCCAGTGTCATTAAAATCTGTCCTGCACTAACCTTATCGCCAAGGTTTACGAAGCGATTAACAATTTTGCCGCCTACCTGAAAGGACAGGCGACTTTCATAGCGTCCCATAACCTGACCAGGATATACATTGCTTTCATCCATTGTGGTCTGGCCAACAGTTATAGTCCGTACCATAGGAATTATCTTTTCTGCTTCAGGCTTGCTGGTAAGATTACTGTAAAGCTGCCAGCCTACTACAAGTACTAAAGCAGCTGCTCCTGCAGTAATGATTTTTTTGCGATTTTCTGGATTTGTAAAGAATTCTTGCATATTAGTCACCACTTTTAATATAATTAATAAAAATAATTGAAA
>USBG01000112.1 GCA_900552855.1 uncultured Phascolarctobacterium sp.
GTTCAGTTTTCAAGGTTCGTTGTCGTCATGTCCTGACGACTTGTTTATAATACCACTTCATTCACAATGTGTCAACACCTATTGTGTAATACTTTTTACACTTTTTTGCTGTAAACACACGGAGCAGTTGATAAACAGACACTTGATTTTGCTTGCTTAATTCTTAGTAAAAAATATTTAAAATTTTTAAAAATTAGTTGTTTTTCTTGTAAAAAATTCTCTTCTTCAGCCTTTAAATTTCAAATTTCATTCATTTCCATATGTTTATTATCATTTTATGTTAAAAATAAAGACTGCCACAGTAACTGTAGCAGCCCCTTTATAACTAAAACTATTTTAAATTAAGCAGTATAACGTTTCCTTCAGGTGTACTCCAGTCCACCATAATATAGTATACGCCCCTTTCTCCGGTTTCCCAATGTCTTGTAAAACGCTCTATAGGATAGTTTTTATGAATAGCACGCCAGCTTGCAAACTTATAGGTAGGCAATATTTGACGCACCCTATCTTCATCTCGCCAAAAAGCAGAGGTTATGTCAAAAATTTCTTCATTCTGCCATTTTAACCATGTCGGCTGCCAGCCGTTTATTTTAGTAAAAACATCGTAGCGCAGTGCTTCCAACAGCTTGTCCTTAGCTTCGTCCACAAATGTTTCATTAATGTAATCATAAAGCAGCTTTGCTGTACCCTTGGCGTTGTGACCTTGCGGGTAATGACCATTTCTCACCCACCATTCAGTTAAACCAACATAAAAGCTAAATGCATCTGCTCCTGATTCACGCAGCAAACATCTCAATGTGTATGCAAAATAATCGGTATTGCCAGTTTGGTCAAACACGTTTTCCAAACGCTTTAAAAGCTGCATGTCCTTGTACGGCATATATTTGGTAGCCAAAATTTCGTAGGGTGGCTCGCTCATATAACGCAGGTCATGCTCCATTTGCTCCTTATTCATTTGAGTACCAGGAAGCACCTTCAAAAATCCCAGCTGCAGCATATCAGCGTCAAGACCATATACATCATTAAATGATTTTGCAAATTCCTTTAGGCCTTCATAAGGCAACCCTGCAATTAAGTCTACGTGAATATGCATATTTTTAAAGCTCAAAAGCCGCTTTACATTGCTAGCAAGTCTTTCCCAATTGTCCTGACGATTTATAGCCTTTAATGTAGGCTGATGTGTGCTTTGAATACCAATTTCCATCTGAAAGCGTCCCTTGGGAACATTCTCCAAAAAATTTAAAACCTTCTCTGACAACATATCTGCTTTGATTTCAAAATGAAAGGTCGCCTCAGTATCTAGCTTAGCCAGATACTCCATTATAGGAAGAAAGTACTTCTCATCTAAATTATATGTACGATCAACAAATTTAACTAGCTTTGCTCCTGCTGACACAAAACGGTCTAAATCTGCAAGTACAAGCTCCAACGGACGCTTGCGCACCGAGCGTGAGATTCCAGACAAACAATAGCTACAATTAAATGGACAACCTCTTGTGCATTCATAATATACTATTTTATGCTCAGCTAGAACTTGCTCTAAATCAGGATACGGAAACGGCAAAATGCTCATATCATTAATTACTGTTGTACCACCATTAAGCTCAACAGCACCATTTTTGACATAAGCAATGTGACGTGGAATTTCAAAATCTCCCTGCTCCATTCTCTTCAATAGCTCAGTAAAGCATAATTCTCCTTCTCCCTGAACAATATAGTCGATAGCAGGCTGTTCCTTAAATATACGTTCTGCATCAAAGGCAACCTCAGGTCCACCAACGACAATTTTAGTCTCAGGACGCAGCGTTTTTAGCATATCAATTAACCTAAAAACAAAGAGCTTGCTCCAAATATGCACAGAAAAGGCAAAAACCTCTGCCTGTTCCTCCATAATTCTCTCCAACACAGTTAAAATAGGGGTATTAATTGTTTCTTCTATAAGATTGATTTCGTGTCCCTGTTGACGAGCATATTCCCCAACATAACGCAATCCTAATCCAGTATGAATGTATTTACTATTAATAGCAATTAATGATGCTTTCATGCTTAACTCCTGTCTTTATAATAATGCTGTATCTATTTTACCACAATTTGCTCCTATGTTTTAGTCCCTAGCATCATTTACTTGTAATATACAAATATCAAAGCTATTTCGCTAAATAATCCTCAATATGGTATAATAACAAGCAGAACAATTCCCATTAAAATTATAAGATAAGGAGTGAACTCAATGACTGAAAATAAAAATATACCTGCTCACGGAAGCTCTGTAAACAGAAACGATATCCCCGCCTCCTGTAAATGGCATGTAGAAGATATTTATCCTAGCGTAGAAGCATGGCGTACTGCCTGTGCAGATTTTAAATCCATGCTGCCCCAGCTTGATGCTTTGCAAGGAACTATAGTTGATGGTGCAAGCCTTCTAAAGGTAATGCAGCTACAAGATGAGCTTGGAAAAATAATTGAAAAGGTTTATGCCTTTGCTTGCCTTCAACGCGACTCTGATAACACCAATCAAAACTTTCAAGCAATGGCTGGTGAGGCTGAAAGTATTGTCGCCGCATATTCCAATGCTCTTTCCTTCATTAACCCCGAACTTTTGGCATTAGGTCAAGAAAAAATAGCTGATATTTTAAAGGAAGAACCACAGCTAGCTCAATACACCCATTACATTGAAGATTTGCTACGTACCTCTAAGCATATTCTTTCTGCTGATATGGAGGCTCTGCTTGCACAAAGTCGTTTAGCAACAGGCTCTGCTGCCAGCAATTTCCGCGCTTTAGTTTCTGCTGATATGAAATTTCCCGAAATTTCTGATGGTAAAGGTAATCCTGCAACAATTAGTGAAGGTAACTACATGCTCAATATGACCTCTGATGATAGAGAGCTACGTAAAAACTCTTTTACTGCACTGCTTTCTACCTATCACAGCTACCGTAACACCTTGGCATCTACACTTACAGGCAGTGCTCGTGCAGCCTTTTTCAATGCAACCGCCCATAAACATGCAAACACATTAGAAGCATGCCTCTTCAATGACAATATTCCAGTAAGCCTGTATGATGGTTTAATTGAGGCTGTTCATGATAACCTTGCTCCTTTACATGATTACATCCAATTAAAGAAGGATGTCCTTGGCTACGATGAACTACACTATTACGATATGTATGTTCCCCTTTCTAAGGCTGCAGACAGCTTCGCTTGTGATTTTGATGAAGCATGTGCTGCAGTAGAAAAAGCAGTTGCACCCCTAGGCGAGGAATATGTTGCAACGCTTCATAAGGGATTGACAGAAGGCTGGATTGACGTTTATGAAAATACGGGCAAACGCTCTGGAGCATATTCTTGGGGCGTATTTGGAGTACATCCTTTTGTTCTTTTAAATTATCAACGTCGCTACAACAGCATCTCTACCCTTGCTCACGAAATGGGTCATGCACTGCATAGCTATTTCAGCAGCAGCTCTCAAACCTATATCAATGCAGATTACACAATTTTCTGTGCTGAGGTTGCTTCAACTACCAACGAAAATCTGCTTTTAGAATATATGCTGCAGCACGCAACAGAAGAGCAAAAAATTTATCTGCTGACCCAATTTCTTGAATCTGTTCGTACTACCGTTTACCGCCAAGTACAATTTGCTGAGTTTGAAAAATACATTCATGAGCAAATTACTGCAGGCAAATCTCTCCAAGCAGAGGCTTTGGAAAATTACTGGTTAGATAGTAATAAACGCTACTATGGTCCTGCTCTTACTATTGATCAGGAGCTAGCTAGTGAGTGGTCACGTATACCTCACTTCTACACTCCCTTCTATGTATATAAATATGCTACCGGATTTTCTGCTGCAACAGCATTTTCCTCTGCTATTCTTAGTGGCGACAAAAAAGCAGTTGCAAAATACCTTGGCTTCCTCCACGCAGGCGGTAGTGATTACTCCCTCAATATTCTCAAAAAGGCTGGCGTAGATTTAACTACTCCACAACCTGTAACCGTAACACTGAAAAAATTTGCTGAAAAACTAGCTGAGCTTAAAGAGCTGCTTGTAAAGAAAAACATGCTTTAATAGTAAATTTATCCACATCAATCCCTATTTAGGTAATAAATATTATAGTAAGAACTTTCTGTAACTCAACGGACGCGTTTCTCAAATGCGTCCGTTTTTTTTGCTTTAACCTAAATTTTACGCTACATTAAAGCAAATAATATATACTGCTCAAATCATTACATTAAATTTTTCTAGCAATGCCATTTCAACGATAATTTTAAAAATATGTGTATGAGCATCAACAAATAACCTTTTCAGCTAACAAAAAACAGCTACTACCACTAGGCAATAGCTGTTATAGCATATTATTCAGTTAGTTCTTATATAAGATTAGTCAAAACTGCCATTTCCATCTTGTCAGCAGGAATAACTTCATTATGTAAGTTTGGCAGCTCCTTTAATGCGGCCATTCTTTCAGGAATTTCAGTGCCAGTCATTTCATGAAGCTTATCTAACATCACAAAGGGATCTTCAGCAGTTACAGTTTTATCCTCTAAAGCAGACAACACGCTGTTAGCAAATTTATACGGACTTGCAGTAGACAATACTACAGTATATGTTTCATCACTAGTCAGGAAACGATATTTGTCCAAAGCACGCCATGCTACAGCAGTATGAGTATCCATTAAATAGCCATAATCATTGTACACTCTATGAATTGCTTCCTTAGTTTCAACCTCATCAATCCAAGCACCAAAGAATTGGCGTTGAATTACCTTCAGCTCTTCGCTATCAATTTTATAAACACCTTCGGTATTTAAACTACGCATGTACTGACTAACCTTTTCTGCATTACGTCCAGTAACGTCATAAAGCAGACGCTCCAAATTACTGGAAACAAGAATATCCATAGACGGAGAAACTGTTTTATAAAATTCGCGTCGTTTGTCATAGGTACCAGTATTAATAAAATCTGTCAGAACATTATTGCTGTTAGAAGCACACAAAAGACGGTCAACAGGTAATCCCATCAGCTTTGCATAGTAACCAGCAAGAATATCACCAAAATTACCAGTAGGAACTACAAAATTAATGGGGTCACCCAAAGCAATTTTGCCTGCATCTACTGCATCTATATAGGCACTAAAATAGTAAACGATTTGAGGAACTAAACGCCCCCAGTTAATGGAATTAGCAGAGGAGAAAATATAACCCTTGTTTCCTA
>USBG01000113.1 GCA_900552855.1 uncultured Phascolarctobacterium sp.
CCAACCATATTTTTTATAGTAATTTTGAGGAAGATTTTCAGACTTAGTAAATTCAAATCCTGCTACTAAAGTATGATTATCATCAAACTTCTTAACAAACTGATCACTTACAACATGAGTTTTATAGTAAGAACCAAAATTTTGAGAATACTCATATGAACCTTTATACGCTTCAAAATAATCTAAATTATATCTTTCCGTTCTATAAATCAGCTTATTAGATGTATCATCATCAAAGTTCCATGTATGGGACATTGTTGTGTCTTGTGTATAATTAGCACCCTTTATTTTTTGATAGCCAGCTATTGCATCATAATCTTCAGGAAACGGGTCCACACCTCTAAAATCAGCACTACTTTCATTATAACTAATGCCAACTTCATGTTTATTTTCAATTCTAGTTGTTAAATCAATACCGCCAGCATGGGATTCATACTTATTTTCCCATTTTACACCATGGCCGTCCTTATAATCCCCCTTCTTGTCTTCATCATAATAGACATTCCAAGATACTACGCCTTCAGTTCCGCTATTAGAGACGTGATATGCTTCCTTGTCAAAACTACCAGTAACAGCCTTTAAAGTGGTTTTATTTTCATTACCTTTTTTAGTAATAATATTGATAACGCCACCTGCAGCATCACTACCATAAAGAACGCCTGCAGCGCCTTTTAATACCTCAATGCGTTCAACATTATCCATGTTACTAATCAAATTCATTTTAATGGCTCTATCGCCACCGCCAACGGGAGTCATACGCACACCATCAACCAAAACTAGTACATTTTTAGAGCCATTAATCATAACTGGTGCATTAATCTGTGCATTTAAAGCCTGAGAGCCGCTATAGTTTTGAAACTGCACACCAGGAACAGCAGTCAGTGCTTTATCTAAAGTATCATAATGCATTCTTTCAATATCGGCTTTAGTAATTACATTGATGTTTGCGTTTGCATTAAAGATGGTTTGCTCGGTACGGTTTGCAGTTACTACGTATTCGTCCAGAGCAAAGGATTGGATTTCTTCTTTTTGAGTTTTTTCTTCAGCTGCATAACCAAGAGAGGTAAAGCCTGCGCACATTACAGAAAGAATGCAAGCAGTTGCAAGCTTTTTGTTTACAAATTTCATTACTACACACTCCTTAAAATTATCTTCCGGGCCATGATTTATGCAATAAAAAAGGACTGCTACAGCTGCAGTCCATGCCATGTCCGAGAAAGCTGGTGCACCTGTATAAATGCAAGTAGTCCTACCTACTGCATCCGTCATACAGCTCATACACGCAAGCCTACGGAAGTCCTTATCAACAGCGCCCTGACTTAGTTCATTGCACCCTTGTCCCTTTGCTAGAGGATTATGACAAGCTTGCTCCCATCACAGTTGCGGTACAGTTTTGGATTCGCACCAAATTCCCTATTGATAATTGTTTTCAATATTTTTAAGATATATCACCCAACTTTAATAGTAATATATCTCATTACGTTATGTGTTATTATAGCATCTTATCCACCTTCAATGCAAGAGCTATTTTTATTATTTTCACTCTAATTATTAAACCATTATCAATAATTATTTCTATTTATTTTATATTCTATTTGTGATTTAATCAATAATAAAACCCCTATAGATGCTTCTACAGGGGTTATTGTGAAAATCATGCATATTATAAGTGCTTTATTAAGGCCTTAAATCATTGCAAGCTAGCTTATTCTGTTATGATAATTTATTATAATTATCCTTGAAATCTAATGCAAAGTTATTATTGATTACAATGCATTCTACACACTGATTACCTATAGCAATCAACTATACCAATGTATATCCGCCAAATAGCGTATTATTCTGCCGTGAATTCTACTATATGTTCACCGCAATAACAATACGTCT
The DNA here is from genome assembly GCA_900552855.1 of uncultured Phascolarctobacterium sp. Lineage (GTDB taxonomy): Bacteria > Bacillota > Negativicutes > Acidaminococcales > Acidaminococcaceae > Phascolarctobacterium_A. The sequence continues at coordinate 1,888 of USBG01000113.1, forward strand.
GTCCTATTACATCAGGTTTTATTTCTTCACCTCTGAAGCGTATGCAGGCGCTGGCTTAAATGTTTCAGCCAAGCCTATTAAAAGATTATCAAAGACGTCGTTATTTTTAGAAGAAATATGGCACACAATTACATCACGATCATATTGCTTCAGTGTTTCTGGTGCTACAGCTTCACCATCCTTGCAAATTATGCACACCGGATTTTTTTTGCCCTCCGTTGCGGAAGACACCTTTATAACCTTGTTGCAAATAACGGTGCCATCGGCTACATCGCTAATAATTTCTTCAGTAAAATCCTCTACGGCATAATTAGTCTTAACGTAGTTCACTGCAGAAAATACCACCGCTATACCAAGAACAAATGTCAAAATAGTCTTCTTCATAATCGTCGTCCCTTTCATAAATAATGCAAGCATTATATTTACTCTCTTTATTAATATTAACAGTCCAAGATTAACGCAAGCTTAAACTAATGTAAAATCTATGTAAAGCATCGGTATTTCATATCCTGTAGCGTTTAATTATAATCTGCCATCAATATTCAGCACATTTCTTAAAAATAGTTATTCCACCTATTTTTAATGCTAAAAGCTTAAGCATTACCACTTGCAATATCAATTCTTATTTGTGTACTTATTTCTATTTATTTTATTACTGTTCTTGATTGATTATACTATATAATTTCTTCTAACACAACTTATTATTTTCTATGTTTTTTTACTAATTTAGCAAATTTCCTATATCAAATCACTTAAATTCATTATACAAAATTTGTAACAAAGCTTTTTGACAAATAAAAAATCCCCTACAGATTTCTCTGCAGGGGATTTGATGGAGGCGCCTCAAGTACGCCTTATTTCATTTTAGTGGCAGATTACATCATGCCAGGCATGCCGCCCATAGGAGGCATAGCAGGAGCAGCAGCTTCCGGAGCCGGTTTGTCAGCTACAATGGATTCAGTGGTCAGAACCAGTGCTGCGATGCTTGCTGCGTTTTGCAGTGCGCTTCTGGTAACCTTGGTGGGGTCAACGATGCCTTCTGCAATCATATCAACATATTTTTCGGTCAGTGCGTTGAAGCCTACACCCTTGCGGCTGCGTTTGATGGTGTCAACGATAACAGCGCCTTCCAGACCAGCATTGTAAGCGATTTGACGAACAGGCTCTTCGATAGCACGTTTAACGATTTCTACGCCAGTTTTTTCGTCGCCAACAGCTTTGATTTTAGCCAGAGCAGGTTGTACTTGCAGAAGTGCAGTACCGCCACCAGCTACAATACCTTCTGCAACAGCAGCACGAGTTGCGTTCAGAGCGTCTTCAATGCGCAGTTTCTTTTCTTTCAGCTCAACCTCGGTAGCAGCACCAACCTTGATTACAGCTACGCCGCCAGCCAGTTTAGCCAAACGCTCTTGCAGTTTTTCTTTATCGAATTCGGAAGTGGTTTCCGGAATTTGTGCACGGATTTGAGCAACACGAGCAGCGATTACGTCTTTGTCGCCTTGGCCATCAACGATGGTGGTCATTTCTTTAGTTACACGAACTTGACCAGCTTGGCCCAGGTCAGCAACGGTTGCACTGTCCAGCTTACGGCCAACTTCTTCGCTGATTACGGTAGCACCGGTCAGGATAGCGATGTCTTGCAGCATTGCTTTACGACGGTCACCAAAGCCAGGAGCTTTAACAGCTACAGCCTTGAAGGTACCACGCAGCTTGTTAACAACCAGGGTTGCCAGTGCTTCGCCTTCAATATCTTCAGCAATAATCAGCAGCTCACGACCAGCTTGTACTACTTTTTCCAGTACAGGCATAATGTCTTGAATCATGGTGATTTTTCTATCGGTAATGAATACCATGGGGTTATTCATAACAGCTTCCATTTTTTCAGCGTCAGTAGCCATGTAGGGGGAGATGTAGCCACGGTCAAATTGCATACCTTCTACAGTTTCCAGGCAGGTTTCCATGGTTTTGGATTCTTCAACGGTGATAACGCCGTCATCGCCAACTTTTTCCATAGCGTCTGCAATCAGGTTGCCAATTTCTTCGTCAGCAGCGGAGATGGAAGCAACTTGTGCTTTAGCAGCCTTGGTTTCAACCTTTTGAGAAACAGCTTGCAGCTCTTCAACCAAAACATCTACTGCTTTTTTGATGCCTTTTTTCAGAACCATGGGGTTAGCACCAGCAGCTACGTTACGCATACCTTCGTTAATCATAGCTTGTGCCAGAACGGTTGCAGTGGTGGTGCCATCGCCAGCAACATCATTGGTTTTGATGGAAACCTCTTTAACCAGTTGAGCACCCATGTTTTCAAAGGGATCTTCCAGCTCGATGTCACGAGCAATGGTTACACCGTCGTTGGTGATGGTGGGAGCACCATATTTCTTTTCTAATACTACGTTACGGCCTTTAGGACCAAGGGTTACTTTTACAGCATCAGCCAGTGCGTTTACGCCACGCTCCAGGCTACGACGAGCTTCTTCGTTGAACAGGATTTGTTTAGCCATTTTATATCGCTCCTTATATCAGTTAAATTTAATATATCAGTTGCTGTCTTAGCAGCAGTCAGCTTGCTAAATTATTTTTCGATTACAGCCAGCAGGTCACGTTCGCTCAGGATCAGATAATCCTTGCCATCGTGTTTAACCTCAGCGCCACAATATTTAGCGAAAATTACTTCATCGCCAACTTTTACTTCCGGTTGAACCAGAACGCCATTTTCATATTTGCCACGGCCAACAGCTACAACCAAGCCTTGTACCGGTTTTTCTTTAGATGCAGTATCAGGCAGATAAATGCCAAATTCAGTTTTTTCTTCTTTAATAACGGGTTCTACTACTACGTGGTCAGCTAACGGTTTCAACATTATGAAAACCCCTTTCTTATGTATAAAATGTGAGAGCAAACAATATTGTTAGCACTCCTTATATCTGAGTGCTAATTACAATTCTTATTATATCCATATTCCAGAAAAATGCAATACCTTTGACCATATATTTTACAAATTTTTCTTAAATTTTCATAACGAACGGCAAAATTTCAGTCACGAAGGTAAATTTTGCTATCTTGAATGCCATTTTTGAACCTGTGAATGGCAAAATTGCACTATCGAATGCCATTTTTACGCTTCTCAAAATTGCTTTAAAGAGTTAAAAGTCAAATAAACAAAGCTCTAAAACTATCATTTACT
>USBG01000114.1 GCA_900552855.1 uncultured Phascolarctobacterium sp.
CGAACGAACGCCCCACCAGACGCTCGGCCAACCAAGCCCCGGCGTAACCGCAGGGCCTGAAAAGTGTTTTGCCTGCACCAAGGTCACCAGTGAGGCAGATTACGTCACCACCCTGAGCAGCACGGCCTACAAGCTGGCCTAAATGCTCGGTTGCATAGCTATCCTGCAAATAAAATTCCATGTCCATCTCCATTCTTGTAACGAATAGTCTATTTTTCTCAAAAAATAAATCTTTTAAGAATAGACCTTCAGCCCTTCCAACTAAAAGCTAGCTGAAAGGGCTGTTTTGTTTACAAAAGTGTCTTATTTCTAGTTAAAGGGTCTGTCAAATCCATGTGGCCGCTAAAGCTTACCACAGGCTTGCCCTCTACTAGGATTTGTACTCTCTTAATTTCCGGAAACTCCGTAAGAGTGTTAACAATGGCATAGGTCAGCATCAGCTCGCCATAGGAGCCCTGTCCATGCTTTGTAATTTCCTTGGAAAAATCCGCAGTTGCAGTGCCATCAGCAGCAATCTTAAGACTGCGCACCTTGGTGCCAACGGGGACTACATCCTCCATACGTGCATCCTGAGGCTTGGTGCTGACCAATGCATTCAGCGCATTTTCCGGCAGGCTTTTACCATTGTCCTGCATAGTGATTTTTTCAGGCAGCAGCTTATCACTGCCGTCAGCAGCAGCTCTATAAACCACAAAGCTAATATTTTTTACCTGTTCTGTTGCTGCAGTTTTGCCTGCAGGCTCATCCTTGACGCTGTTATAACAGCCGACGCTAAATATTGCGCACAGCAGCAGCATCAATAAAATTAATTTTTTCATTTGCCGCCTCCGTGCCTATTTAAAGTATTCCTCAATACCATCTGCAATCAAGCGTGCAGATTTTTTTCTAAACCAATTGCCAGCCAAAAGCTTTTCTTCCTTAGGATTGCTAATGAAGCACAGCTCTATTAATACAGCAGGCATGGTGCAACGCTTAACAACATAGAAATTAGCTTCACGTATACCCAGATTATCCACACCAAAGTTAGAGCTCAGCTCCTTTTGCACATGGGTAGCTAAACGGTTATCGTTGGTTGTTTTAGGATAATAATAGGTAGAAATACCGCCAACCTTGCTATTTACAGAGGAATTGATGTGTAAGCTAATAAATAAATCAGAATTGTGCTTTTCAGCAACATTTACGCGAGCCTGCAGCTCATCCTTATCGCTTGCACGAGGACCAAATACATCCACGTCACTGGTGCGGGTCATATAAACCTTAGCACCTCTTTTTTCCAGCTGCTCCTTCAGCATTTCGGCAATGGGAAGAGTTACCTGCTTTTCCTTTAAGCCACCTTGACCAATGGCACCGGGGTCACTGCCACCATGACCAGGGTCAATAGTAATAACCTTGCCTTCAATGCCGCCATTAAAACGGAAGCCGCCGTTATGACGCTCCTGCTTTTTATCGTCCTTATCCTTTTTATTTTCCTTTTTCTCTTCTTCCTTTTTGTCCTTATCCTTCTTGTCCTCGGATTTGGCAACAACCATAGGCTTTTTCTCTACCTGAGGAGCGGGAGCCGGCTTTTGTACACCAACAGGAGTAGGACGGTTGCTGACTACTGGCTTATTGCTCACACCAGGAGCATTGCCGGAAACGCTAGCAGCCTGCTGCTTAGCTACGCTGCCCTTAGATGCGTTATCCTTGGGCTGAGAGCCAGTCTTAGGCGGGAAAAGTACGGCCTTGCCCTTATCCACTGTTACGTCCAACACAATTCTAAAGGGACGATTGGTAGCAGGGTCCTTCTTTAAAACAAAGGCCTTATAATCGCCAGGCACCAGCTGCTTAGTTAGGGGCAGCTTAACAAGAGTTTTTCCTGCAGCTGCTTCTACCAGCATCCTATTAGTAACGGTGCTTTTTACGGCACGACTGCCCAACGCTTTAGGCGCAGCCTCGCCATTTATCTGCAGCACAAGATTATTGCCCTGCAGCTCCACCTTGTAATCTGTAGTATCAGTTAAATCTGCTACTATTCTTAAAATATTATCCTTACTAACGCCCCATTTAACGTCAGTAACCTTGGCCTCTGCCGCGCTTGCTACTCCGGAAACCATAAAGCAGCATAGTGACAAAAGCAAAAACAAAATTCTCTGCAAAGGCTTCACCTCTTTACGACTTCCATTAGTAATTATTTGCTAATATAGCTCAACGCTTTATTTTATCATTTTTAGCCTATCGCTGTAAAATATTTCTTCTAAAGTTTGGCTAAATATCACATTCTTGGCAAAAAATCCACTATTTGACCAGCACCAAAGGCAGGATATTTTTCTGCCGCCGCCTCGCCAGCCTTGCCGTGGAGATAAACTGCGCATACCGCAGCCTCGGTAAGAGAAATTCCCTGACCTGCCAGCGCCGCAATCATACCAGTCAAAACATCACCGCTGCCACCTGTAGCTAAAGCACTGCAGCCACTGGTATTAATATAAACAGTACCATCAGGACAACCAATAACAGTGGGAGCGCCCTTCAGCACCACCACAGCCTGCCACTCCTGTGCATATTTAGCAGCAATTTCAACTCTGTTCTTATTAACCTCTTCTGCAGTAAGTCCTGTCAGACGTGCCATCTCACCAGCATGAGGAGTTAAAACCTTAGAAGCTGTCATCTTGGTAAGCAGCTCTGTATGGTCCTTTAAGGCAGTCAAAGCATCTGCATCAATAACTACAGGAGCCTGTACCTGCTCTAAAACAGTACGTACTGCCTCCATAGTGCTTTCTGCAGTACCCAGACCAGGACCAATAGCCAAAACATCAGCAGCATTGCTGCGGCTAACAATATCACTGGCAGCGCCACCACCTAAAACGCCGGGCATGCGCTCTAAAAGGCCATGAACCATAACCTCAGTCAGCTTGGTAGCCAAAACATCACGACTGCTTAAGGGTGTTACTAAGGAAACAAGTCCTGCGCCGCTGCGAACTGCTGCATAGGAGCACAACGCAGCTGCTCCCGTATAACCTGGGCTGCCTGCGCAAACTACAACCTTGCCTGCATCACCCTTATGGGCATCGCCTGCACGCAATGGCAGCAGGCTTTTTACCATAGCCTCATCTACAAGGAACTTTTTGCTGGTGCATGCGGCAACCAGCTTTTGGGGCATACCAATGTTAGCAGCATACAGCTGACCAACGTGGTCCACAGCAGGATAGAGGAACAGGCCCACCTTAGGCAGCTCCATGGTAATGGTCATAGCAGCAACAATAGCATTTTCTGCAGCACTGCCATCATCAGCGCTAATACCTGTAGGAATATCCACTGCTACAATAGGCTTGCCGCTTTCATTCATCAGCTTGCAGGTCTTGGCATAATTTTCGCGCAGGTCACCACTAAAGCCAGTGCCTAAAAGTGCATCCACTATAACACCTGCTTTAGCACAAGCCAGCTCTGCCAGCACAAAATCATCCTCTGAGGCTAAAACCTCAACCTTTACGCCAGCCTTTTGCAGCATTGCCAGCTCTGCCGCTGCATCGCCAGCAACCTCATTTAAAGCTGCACCAACAAGATACACCTTGGTTTTAACGCCAAAGCTTTCCAGCCAGCGTGCCGCACCAAAGCCATCTCCACCATTATTGCCCTTGCCGCAGAAGACTACCACCTTTTGGTTATCCTCTGGCAGGATTTCTAAAACCCCTTCTGCCACTGCCTTGGACGCCTGATCCATCAGCAGTAATCCTGCCACACCATATTGCTCGGAAGCAAGCTTATCCAGCTGCTTCATTTCATCTGCTGTAACTACCTTCATCTCTAACTCCATTCTGCCATCAAGGCTAAAATTACACTTTCTTCCACATACTTCATATATCAGGCTTCCAAAATTACGTAGGCCATTGCCACATCTCTGCCATGAGTAAGGCTTAGATGAATGCTTTTAACGCCTAAGTCCTGCGCCAGCTTCTGGTGATAGCCAGATAAACGGATATTAGGCTTACCTAATTCATCGGACCATACCTCGATTTCCTTTAGCTCACCACCACGAAGCCCTGTCCCCAAGGCCTTCAGCACAGCCTCCTTAGCTGCAAAACGGGCCGCAAAGCTTGCTGCAGCCTGTTTACCGCGGCTTTCACAATAGGCAATTTCCCCAGACGCAAAAACTCGCTCCACAAAGCTCTTTCTAGCAATAGCCTTCATTACCCTATCAATTTCTATAACATCACAGCCAATTCCCTTAATCATAAAGTAGCTTTCCTTTTGAAAAATTTTACAGACTGCATAGTCAGTTTTATATAAAAATTATACCATACATCTGCAAATATTATATATTCTTTTCTACCCCTTATAATTCCTCTTACGTATTAGCTTTTTCACAGTTTTTTAACAAAAAATAAGACGACCCCACCACCGCTTCGCGGTCCCCCTCCCCTTGAATAAGGGGAGGCATGGGTTCGCCTTACTTTATTAACATTGCGCACCAGTCTTGGTCCCCCCTCTTCAAGGGGGACGGATGTGCCAAAGGCACACAGGGGGTCAGAAACGCATCGCCATTTTTACTTTTCTGTCTATGTCCTCACACACTTCTTTAAAGCGTTTTTTGACATCATCGTTAGTATAACGCACAACGTTTATATCAAATTTTAATAATTCCCTGATTCTTTCTTCATCGTATGCTAACCCTTGCTCAGTATAATGTTGTCCACCATCAATTTCTATCACTAAATGAGCTCTAGCACAATAAAAGTCTAAGATATAATTTCCCATTATCCTCTGCCTATACCAACGTACTGGATACTTAGTAAGAAATAGAAACCATAATTTCTTTTCTGCAGGTGTCATATTTTTGCGTAAAGTTCGAGCTCTTTCTAATAGAATAGGATTTAACTTACTATCCTTTTTACAATTATAATCCAAAACTATCACCATCTATTAAAAATACGACCCCACCACCGCTTTGCGGTCCCCCTCCCCTTGAATAAGGGGAGGCATGGGTTCGCCTTACTTTATTAAC
>USBG01000115.1 GCA_900552855.1 uncultured Phascolarctobacterium sp.
TTATTCAAGGGGGACGGATGTGCCGCTAGGCACACAGGGGGTCTTAACTGAGAGGTAATCATTCCACAGAAAACGAGGTGCAATATGCTGGTAGACAACCCTCACCCCATTACACATAGAGAGCTGCTTACGTTGGCACAGTTTGCCAAGGGCAGTATCAAACATATTTATTTACACTGGACCGCAGGTCATTATCATCAGGCCTATGACGATTATCATTTCAACATAGACGCTGATGGCACAGTTTATCGAACCTGTCTTGACCTTAGAGAGCTAAAGTCACACACATGGAGGCGCAACTCTCGTAGCATTGGCATTGCCCTGTGCTGCGCAGTGGATGCTTCCATCGTGGACAGAACCAAGATTAACTTTGGTCCTGAACCGCCCACCATTCAGCAAATTGAAAGGATGGCCGAGGTTGTTGCCTATCTTTGCGAGGGACTGGGACTAAATATTGACTACACAACGGTCATGACTCATTTTGAGGCTGCCTTTAAGGACGGCTATGGTCCTGGCAGCGATGACCCCGAGATGCGTTGGGATTTGTGGCTTATTCCTGACCATCCCATCACCAATGGCCTGCGCTTTGGCGGACCGGTTTTAAGGGGCAAAGCCTTGTGGTATCAGCACAAGCATCAAGAGCTGGCAATGAAAAAAGGAAATGTTGCGTAGGTTAAAAGCCGTTATACGCAGCACCCTTTAGCCAGCAAGCCTCGTTTCCAACTAAATCATCAAGCTAAAAAGCTGCAACAAAGGAGCAAAGCATGGAATTTGAACAAATCCTCAGCGCTGCTGCCGACATGTGCTTCCCCATGCTGCTCAGCTGGTACCTGTTAATCCGTATGGAAGAAAAACTAGACAAGCTCAGCAGCAACATCGAAGCCCTGTCCCGCACCATTGCAGTACAAGGCGCAAAATAAGAAAAGGAGTTAACCATTCGGTTAACTCCTTTTTCGCATTAATACACAAAAACGCTAACCATAAAATGGTTAGCGTTTTTTCATTTCATACCGCTATGCAGTTATCACTGTTGCAACAAGGTCATCAGTCTCCTCGGCTCCATTTGTATCGAGTCACAATACTGCTTGCAGTTATCACGCCTCTCCCCTGCCCGCGTATAGCGAGGAACGGATGCCGGACAAGATTAAGCGCCAATGCTTGCCACACTCATAAAAAGCACACACCCATTGCGTGTGCGAGGGAGTAGCGGCGCATACCAAGCGCCTTGCTCATATTTAGCGTTTCACCATAGGCACACGCTGCACATAGGCAACGGAATCCGAGTAGCGGTTAAGCTTTTTGACACACTTTTTCACGAAAAAGTGTGAATCCCTTGCAGTTATCACTGTTGCAACATTATTATAAACGCATAGGTTGCACAAGTCAAGAAAAAAGGCTATCACCACCCTCACACTCCACCATTTAATGATAAAAAAATCACCCCGCCCTTACGGACAGAGTGATTAATTTAGTCAGCTTAACGCATGTTGATAAATTGCAGGTCTACGCCAAAATCGCCAGCCTTAAGCATTTGAATTACAGCTTGCAGATCATCCTTTTTAGCGCCAGATACACGAACCTGGTCGTCTTGGATTTGAGCAGTAACCTTCAGCTTGGTAGCCTTGATAGCAGCAGTGATTTTTTTGCCATCTTCCTTGGAAATACCTTGTTTAATGGTGATTTGTTGACGAACAGTGGATTTTGCAGCAGGCTCAATTTTGCCCAGCTCCAGGCAGCGCAGAGAAATGCCACGCTTAGCCATTTTTTGGCGCAGCATGTCAACCATTGCACCCAGCTTATATTCGTCCTCAGCAGCAATTTTAACTTCGCCTTCGCCTAATTCGATGGAAGCGTTGCTGCCACGGAAATCATAGCGTTGGTCAATTTCCTTTTTTACTTGGTTAACAGCATTATCCATCTCCTGCATATCAACTTGAGAAACTACGTCAAAAGAACTATCTTTAGCCATATTATACCTCCATATATAAATTAAATTATTTTCGTCTACTATTGTAACATATTTTGCACTTCAATAACAATCTTTAATTTTGTGCCTCATGCTCTGCCTGAGCACCGTTATTCTTAGTCATATACTGGTGCTCCTCCGCCAGCTCCTGCAGCAGCTTAGCGCCACTCCATCCCACATTATGCGGTGTCAGCATAGCCTTTAAATCAATACGCTGCAGCTTACTTCTCTTGATGGCAAAAAGCAGCTTATCCAATGTTTGACGGTCTATGCCACACAAGAAAATCATCTCTTCACGGCAATCATCGCCAACAAAGCTTTCCTCTACGCGCTCAATTCCATCTATGCCTAAAAGTGCACCAACGGGCTGCAGCATATCCTGACGTACAACAGGCTTCAGCTGGATTTTAAGCATCATGCACACCAAACGCAGGGACTGCAATCTATCTTTATTAAAGTTATAAGCCAAAATTACTTTATTCATAAAAACCTCCAAAGCTATATCCTCTGCATTGAATATAGCTGATTTTTATGGACTTGTCAAAGAAAAATACCTATTATTTACTATTATTTCATAATTAACGTTACTAAAACAAATAAACCCTATGGATTAACCATGCCTACAGGTCGCTCTTTTGCAGGCTAGTTGTCCATAGGGTATTTTTTATTATACTTATGGCTTTAACTCGTTTTTAACTATGTACAGCACCCATTCAGCAATGTTGGTGGAATGGTCAGCAATACGCTCCACATACTTGGCAATCATCAAATAGTCCACGTATTGAGGCACATTCTGCGGGTTACGCTGCATCAGCTCGGTCAGCTCCTGACGCAGGGCGTGGAACAGCTCATCCACGTTGTCATCAGTTGCAATAACACGACGAGCAAGCTCTGCATCATTTTCGCTAATTGCAGTAATGCTATCATAAACCATGCTGCGCATTACCTTCAGCATTTCTTTAAAGCTTTCGGTCATGGGCACATATTCACGCTCCATCAAACGCAAAGTGTATTGAGAAATATCACTGCAGTGATCAGCAATACGCTCCAAATCACCAACCAGCTTCAAGCAGCTGGCAATTTCACGCCAGTCAGCAGCAACAGGAGCCTGAGTCAGCACCAAATCAAAGCAGGTACGCTCAATTTCCAGCTCTTTGTTATCATAAATATCGTCATCAGCAATAATTTTTTGTGCTACATCAGGATTTCTGTCCTGCAGGTTAACAATAACCTGGTCCAAGGTATCCTCAAGATTTACTCCCATAACACGCACATTATTAAGTAGTCTGTTTAATTCTTCAACATATTTTGTTCTTGTCATTTTCTGCTCCTTAAATCAACCAAAGCGGCCAGTAATATATTCTTCAGTTTTAGGATTTTTAGGATTGCCAAAAATTTCCTTGGTTCTGTTAAACTCAATCAAATCACCTAAAAGGAAGAAGCCTGTTTTATCAGAGATACGAGCTGCCTGCTGCATATTGTGGGTTACAATAACAATGGTATAATGGCGCTTCAGCTCCAATGCCAGGTCCTCAATTTTTAAGGTACTAATCGGGTCAAGAGCAGATGTAGGCTCGTCCATCAGCAGTACCTCCGGCTCTACAGCCAAAGCTCTGGCAATGCACAGGCGCTGCTGTTGACCACCAGAAAAGCCTAAAGCACTTTTATTTAATCTGTCCTTGCATTCGTCCCAAATAGCAGCCTGACGCAAGGATTTTTCTACAATGTCATCCAGCTTGCTTTTGGAATGAATACCATGGGTACGGGGGCCAAAAGCAATATTGTCATATACACTCATGGGGAAAGGATTAGGCTTTTGGAAAACCATGCCAACACGCCTTCGGAGTTTTTCTTTCGGAAGAGATTTGATGTCGGTTCCTTCTAAAGTAATTGTTCCTGAGAGATAGCCGCCTTCTTCTTCTACCATCCGGTTCAGGGTTTTCAGAAAAGTTGTTTTTCCGCAGCCGGACTGACCAACGATGGCTGTAATCTGTCCTTTCGGGATCGTCAGGCTGATTCCGTGAAGGATTTCGTGTTTTCCAAATCCACATTTTAGATTTTCTATATTCAGCATATCAGTTGTCCTTTCGTAGATAGGTGATAAATTTACATATTAACTGGATGATGAGTAGGAAGAGCATCAGTACAAATGCGGTTCCATAAGCATAATCCAGAGAAAATCCGTTGTTCACAAGGATATACAGGTGATATGGAAGTGACATGAACGGATCGGAGAGAGAATGCGGAACATCTGCCTGCATGACAGCTCCGGTGTATAAAATCGGTGCAACGGCACCCATGCCGTATGCCATTCCAAGCGCAACGGTTCCGAGAAGCTCTACAGAGCAGACCGGAAGGATCAGTTTCCGGAGGGCATACTCACGGGAAAGTCCGAGACTTAGGGAGTTCTTCATATATTCACGCCCCTTCTCGTCCAGAATCTTTTCTGCTCGGATTGCAACAAAAGGAATGATCATTGCTGCAACACACAGTGCCGAACACAGAAGGCTGCGGTTAAGTCCAAAACGGTAGATCAGAAGCGTATATCCAACCAGCCCGAACAGGATCGAAGGGATTCCGGAAAGCCCGGTGATCGCCATATTTACAAGGACGGAAAATCGTTTTCCGGTGCTATAAAATACAAGATAAATGGCAGCGCCGATACCAAGGACACCGCCGATCAGTGCGGAAAGTGCGCCAAGGTAAATGGAACCCATCAGTGCAGGATAGATACCGCCTGCAGTTCCAAGTGGAACACCGGCAGGCTTGTCCAGAAGGAAGGACAGGCTAAATACTTTTTTCCCTTTCCAGAAGACATAAAGGAAAAGGAAGAGTGTAACAACGATCACGCAAAGTCCGAGTATACTGAGAATCAGGCGTGTGAAAAATTTCTGCAGTTTAGTTTTCATGGGTGGCAAGCCTCCTTTTCAGAAGATAGCTGATACCGAGTACGATG